>NZ_DASWWZ010000456.1:0-12413 GCF_036405755.1 Schlesneria sp. | reverse complement strand
CATGATGGAACTTGTTTGACTTGAGGTCGTAAAGATCCGTGATCCGATTTCCAGCAATACGCAGGTCGCTAGCGGTGTACTCAATCCCGTCATTGATGAAGTACTCGATCGTGTTATTGAGAACCCCGATTCGGCTGCCCTCGACGTAGACACAATTCTCGAGCCCCGTCAGGTAGCACTTCGAAACCGTGAGATCCGTGCCACGCAACCACAGCCCATAGAACGGACAGCGTTTTTGCCACTCGGCATCCCCCCAGGTCGCGGGATCCGCCGCAGTACGAATTGAGCAACCTTCGACCGTGACACCCTCAACGTCGGTCAGCCGAAAAACGATAGTCCAGTCCGGCAGAACAGCGTCCGGAGTCTGGACCGTCAGATTTCGGAACGTCCAGTTTTTGAGACCTGGACCGCCCGACAGTTGTGAGAGAGTCGGCTTCTGTCGGTCCGCGGCTTCGATCGTCACTGATGACAGAGTCGATGAAATCCGCACGGCACCATGATCACCCGACATCAGCCGAATCGTGTCCCCCGATCGCAGGGGGGACTTCGCATTACCAAGGGCACTCTGCAACGCCCCCCAGGGATTCGCGGCCGTTCCGTCCCCCTTGCTGCTCCCGTTGACCGGGTCACAGTACCAATCCGCAGCGGGCCCGTTCGCTGCGGTACTGACAATCAGCAGGAAGACGACAGCTTTTTGAATGGCTCTCAGCATGAGAAAACGTCCCTTACTTCAGCTTGACCCCAGTCGGCGTACGCAGCCGCTCACGATCAAACCCGGTGACTCGATCGACCTCGTTCCCGGCCTTGTCCAGGTACACCAGACAAGGCAGGTCATTGACTCGATATTCCGCCTGTAGGCCTCGATGCCGCTCCACGTTGATCATGCGGATATCTGCGTCTGGCGATTCCGACATCGTCAGCCCGGCCGCTTTCACTTTGGGGGCGAGATACGCCTTTTGGGTGTCACAGATGCCGCACCAGGGAGCCGTAAAGAACAGGCACTGCTCAGACCGGTCGGGGCTTGGCTTGCTCTTCCGGGCCGTCTGCTGCACGGGACGCCGGACGGTCAGCGAATCCCAGGACTCGGGCAACTCATCCTCCGCCTGGGAAGTGACTGCTCGTCGCTGCAGCGCAGACGACCAATCTGGTTCCGGTCCGATCGCCCGGACCGTCGGAGATGCCGGAGCCCGTTTAAGGGCGACGGCGAAATCGATTTGCTGCGCGTCTGCGACGTTCGTAATAATGGCCGCAAGCATCGCGACCAGGGCGGCGGTTCGACGTCGTCCGACCCCGCCCAAGCTGAAAACCACTGCTCCTGAGATCACTAACAACACACTGGCGAAAAAGATAAATGTGTCCATGTGAGGTACCTCCCTTTCTGGGGGTTGAGGAGGTTCGACCCCGATGGATGTCACGGGGGCCCGAACGTCCCGACGTCGTAACAGGTCATCCCAGCGAAGCGATTCCGCTGGGAATCCGTCGAAACTGCTGAAGGCCCAGGAATCGCCCTCGCGGCAGATCCGATCCACATCAGAGAAGCGAATCCAGTACCCGCCCGGAGGCTCACCCTGCAGCGGCTGGGGATGAGCGTTCGGACCCCAAGAATTGAGGCAGTAGAAGTATTTATTGGACCCCGATCCGTCGTACCCAACGAGACACTGCTGATGTGCCCAACTCGTGTTTCTGTTGGCGACTCTCCGGCCGTCCACTGTCCCGATGCTGGTTGTCCCCCACCAACTTGAAGCGATAGTCACCGGGTACCCGTTACAGATCGCGTCCCGCGCTTCGGCCGCTGACTTTACTTGTGCGATCGATTTGACCAGGAACTGTTTCGCCTCGTCGCGTGCCCATTGCGGCGGGCCTTTATCGCCCCACATCCGGGCAATCGATCCCGAATACGGTGGGACATCTTTGGCATCAGCACGCAGAACTCCATGCTTCTGGACTCCCTCGGCCGCGTAGGCGCCGACGGAACCATCGCCGCGGAAGTTACTCCCGTGAGCTCGCCCGACGATGACACGACTGACGCCGTAAATGTAAGGAGGGTACGCGTCCCGATACTGGAACCCGGGTGGACCACGGACCAGCTGATACGCCTGCAGGTAGTTCACCGCATTGGCCGCACCCCACGAGACGCAATCGCCAATCTGCTGGGGGATGTTCGGCGCGTGGGATCCACGGACAGCGAGCATCGCATCCCAGAGCCGGACATTCTTCGTCGTGTTGTCCTGCCCATCCGCACCGACAACGACAAACGGCGGAAGATCGGCCGCAACCAACTCCGACTTCTCAGCGTGGTTGACCTCCAGCCCCAATTGATCCAGGGGGACCGAGGGGATGGCAGAGGGCTGCGGCAGCAGAGTCCAGCCGATCCCCAACAGTCCCGCGAGGACCAGACCGGCCCCGAACCCCTGCAGTAGTTTCGATTGACGATTCAACTTGTAAGCCTTTCTTACCTGTTCGAACTGTTAAGGAATACTTGACAGTTGGCCTCAGTCCCGCAGATTGGACAGCGTCCGCACCTTGGCCTTATCCCAATCGATCGCCTCATCGGCCGGGGCTTTCTGTGCGTCTCGATAGAGCTCCGTGATTTCGATCACACTCGCCTCGCGGAACGCGTCCAGTGAAGCTTCGACGTGCTGATCCACGGCGTCGGGACCCGCGTCGGGATGCTTCTCGCGGAACGCCTCAGCGATGTTGGACCGCATCGTCTGGGTAACTCGCCCATCCGGACGCCGATTAATCGCCCTGTGCTGCTGCAGGATGCTCGCCAGCAGGCAGTTCTTCACCAGTCCCATCAGGAACGGCACCAGAATGGCAATCAGTGCCGGATCGAATTGGATCGTCTCGTCATTGCGGGCAATCAACTGGTCTTCGATCTCGTGCGACAGCCGCTCTTTCCACTTCATCACACGCCCCTTCGGGACTTGCTGCATGACCGTGTCCGCTGGCCGCGAACAACCTGTCACCCAGGACCAGAACAGCACCAACGAACAAGCCCGTCGCGTAAGTCTCTGCATCACATCCTCACTTCACTTAACGGCACGTAAACCGGTGACAGCCTCCAGCAGCATCGCCCGCCATCGATCGACCGTCGCGAGCTTTCCCGCCTTATGAAGAGCCTCCATTCTGCGGACGGCTTTATTCCGAAACGCCTCCCCATCCCACGCGGGAGTGGTCGCCGCATCGAATGCGGGACCAATCGCGTTGAACACTTCCAGCGGCGTCTTCAGAGCTTCCGCTGCAATCTGTGATGCGATCGCCTCAAACGCATCAGCCAGTCGGGCCGCTTCGGCCGCTCGATTCACGGACACCACGGATAGAGCCAGCGCCTTGATCGCCGCTGGCAAACCATCAAATTCGCCAGGTGGCAGATCCGGGACCACGGGAGTCGGGACCGGGGCAGGAGGAGCTGGCGGAACAGGTACGGGCACAGGGACCGGCACCGGCACAGGTACCGGGGTCGGCTGAGGGTTCGGCACGGGGGTTGGAACAGGAGGAACCGGCGCTGGAGGAGGCCCGGGAGTCGGCTCGGGAGCAGGTGGACAGGGCATCGGACCGGGAATCGTGATCGTATGCTCGTGGTCCGAAATCCCGTCCGCATTAGCCACCATGACCCGCACGAGGTACCGGCCGGGAAATGTAGCCACCCGAACGGTTTTACCTCCTTCCAGCACGGTCAGTTGCTTCCGCCCTTCGAGCTTCGGCCAGATTCTCCACGCGAACGTGGTAGGTTCACCCTCCGACGTGGACGCATCCAGAATCACTTCCTCGCCCGGCTCGGCCGATCGCGGACCCGAAATGATCGCCCGAGGCTCAGCCGCCGCAGCTGCACCGCTCAGGCAGACAACAGCCAGCAGGCCGAGCAACTTTCGGTTCGTCGCACCCCGAAAGTCGATTTCCGGGAAGTTCGGCAACGGTGGATCTACGGGAGAATCGGGCGTCTGTGGAGTAGGTGGCAGCGACTGCTCCAACTGCATCAGGAACTTGCCCAGTTCCGAAAACATCTTGGAAGCCGCGTAAAACGCAGCCGCAATGACAACACCAGACTCAAATGACAACCCACCGACCGTCGTGGCAATAACCGCTGACGACGCGGACAGCGTCATCAGGATTACCCCCAGTCCAGACAGATAAGCCCGATACTTAATAAGCCACGACATACTAGACACTCCGCGAACGATGAATCCCCGACCAACACGCCGGGGTTAGTATTCATGCCGCTTCGCAAGAGTGCAATTCCGCTATATATCGTTGTTTCTAGTTTCTGGAATCTTCAACGACATTTTCTGTTGGCGGTATAAGAGGGGCCTGCACGGATTTGAAGCAGTGCCCACATTGCTGGCATTTATGGTTCCGGATTGGTTCATCCGTGTGTGTTACCGGGCATTGCGTCGATCGACACCGCTTGACAGGACATTGCACGAGGACATAGTAGATCGTGCTATGGTCTATCTCGCAATCGACGTCTAGCAATAACTGCCGCATTCGAATTAGTCCCGCTTCTATATTGCATCCCGCTGATCAGTACTCGCTGGAATTTCATTTTTCGAGCATCCACTGGATCAGCGAAACCACCGTTCTGGCTTCGGGCATTGCCGTTCCTTGAAGGAACCGCGTCACCGTTGATGGACTGCATCCGATTGCCTTTGCAACCTCCTTCCCGTCAATCTGCTCTGCCGTCATGAACAACTTCAAAGCAAACGCCAATCGCGTCTGTTCCTCAGTTCTTTCAAACGTGAACATCTTCATTCTCTATGCCCTTAGTCCAGGTACCGAAATCGAATGACCGTCACTTCGTCGGTCGGCTTGCAACGCATGTTCTTGCAGAACATTTCGACGAACTGAGCGGGGGACAGGTCCGGGAATCCTTCCCTGATAACCGCCTCCTGATCGATCGCGTTGAGTGGTTCGCGGCGTGTTTCGATGACTTTCACCTGCCGGATTTTGACGGGCTTTTCGCCCCGCTTGAACCCCATACATTTATTGACAAACTGCAGGCACATCCCGGCTTCGACAAATCGCCAGCCCAGACGCCGTGTCTCGGTTTTGGTCCCGTCGTCAATCTGCGGTCGAGTCAGTGCACACGAGATATTCCGCATCAGTCAATGTCCTCCGCTTCAATCAGCCGCATACATCCAGATCACCTTTGAGCGGCCTTGCCGCCCTGAACGGGTATCCGGTCCACTTCTCGATTCACCAATCCTTGACCACCCGTCATTCTTGTAGGTCGCTCCGGTATGAAGCTTTTTGTCCTGGTAAGAGATCGCAAACGGGATTTGGAGAGGTTTGAAAACAAACTCACGCCACAACCGCAATGCAACTCGGCACAGATGCGGTGAGCAACTACACAATCTCGACAGCTCAATCGTGTTCGTCCTGTTCAGGTCCGGGCGAGCGGCGACGTTACTTCTAATCAACGTGCTCGTCGTCGTCACCGCGACAAGTTCACCCTCAAACATCAGGCCGTGAGCAGTGTCGCCCCCACCAGAGACGACCGACCCATTCATAGGCCTGTTAATTGGACCCATCTTATGACCCCACGCGAGCAAGGCGTTATTTGCTTGCTCAAGTAAGATTTCGTCGAACGTCACGAGCGGAAATAGTTTCGTCATTCGGCTCAATTCCGTTAATCACACCTGAGCGGTACTTGTGTCTTCAGACACGATTTCCCAACCAGACGAGGGACCAATTCCAACCGACGAATCTCCGTTGTCGTGCACCCACACAACATGGCGATCTACGCCCGAGTCTTGGTCGTACGCCGACAAGCCTTCGTCCCTCATCCGTTGCAGCTCTTCTGCGTCAGCTCGGAGTTCTGCGGACGCAATTTGCTCATTGATGTCGTGGGATAGCGCGGCGGCCTCTGCCTCCTGATCAAATACCATCCCGATGAGAACGGCACCGATTTGTGACTTCATTTCCGCGAACCAAGCTTCATCCGTCTGGTTAACTTGCGCCAACTGCTGAGCAGCTCCGTCCCACTCTCCCCAACATGCCAAAATCGTATGCATCGCCTCATCAATGCGCTGAGCGACGTTTTCTTTGGTGATCCGAATCTGTCTGCACATAGGTCAGTTCCGTTCATTGCAGTTCGCGGATGTCTTTACTCTGAGACCTGCGGCTGGATCCAGAACGCCGATTCGACCATTCGCACTGTGTCTTCTGGCGTCTTGTCCAAGTCGTTCGGGTGAAACCGCAGGACCTTCCAGCCCGCGATCTGAGCGATATTCAGCTTTTCCATCTGTTTCACGACGCCGTCCATGGATCGGTGACCTGTCGCTTTCCGCTGGAAGACGCCCCCGTCGATCTCAACCGCGACTTTGAATTGCGGCCAGGCGAAATCGAATCGCCATTTGCGGGTGGCATGGAACACGTACTGACGTTCCGGCAGTGGCTTGTCTGACGCGAATGCCTGCCAGAGCTTCAGAAACTGCCCCTCCCGGTCAGGGTGGGCGACTTTCGCTCGCTTGCTGTGCTTTGCCTTTGGTACCGCCACGCCGGACGGGGCCTTTTTCAGTTTTAGCCGTGCTGCTGCCATCGTCGCGTTTCCCTTCGATGTACGGTATGTCGGTGTCCGGGATCCCTCGCGGAATCGGCATCCCCGGGCGACTCAGCAGCCGCTCGCGGCGGTAGTCGAGTTGCCGTTGCTTGTCGGTACACTCCATGTAGCCCACGAGCATCTGCACAGGGACACCCGCTTCCGTCTCACCGATCCAGACCGTGTATTCTTTCCCTCGCCACGTCACTGTGTCGGTGGTCTCGTGCACGGTCGCTTTCATCGGGGTGAAACCTCCCCAACGCGGTGGACCCGTTTTGGCAGCCCATCCGTTCGCTGATCACGGCCGCCGACCTCCAGGAACGAGCCACCCGCCAGACGGGACTGGATCCGGGCGTCGAAGTGGCCGGCCAGTTCCTTCGGTTCCAGATTTCCCGTCAGAATCAGAGGCTTGCCGTTCCGCAGCTCGAGCAGCTTCCACATGATTTCGGTCCGCCACTCGTTCGAGGCCCCGACGCCGATTTCGTCGACCACCAGCAAGCTGCGGTCTTTGACCATCTCCCACGGCCCCGCCTGATGCTGAGACGACGCCTTCATCGCCTGATCCACCAGGTCGACATATCGGACAAACGTCGCGTGATGTCCGCTCCACCGGCAGTACAGCAACGCCGCCAGAAACGACTTCCCGCGCCCGGTCGCCCCGAAGATGTACAGCGGCCAGGAACGCTGCCCTGCAATCTCCCGCACGATCGTGACAGCCTGAGCGTCACACCGTTGTTCATCGAGTCGTTCGTAGCCGTCTGGTGGCTTACGACGCCACCCGTTCGGCAGTTTCGACTTGTCCGAAGGCGGCGTCGAAGACTGCGTTGAGTTCTGCTGTTTCTCGGACGTTTTTGGGTCGTTCAGATACTGATCGACCGCGGCGCCGACCGGAGTTGGATCCATTTGCAAGTACCTCCCACGATTCGACGGAATCGTCATAGTGGCCGTCTTTTAGGAATGTGATCGGGGCCCACCGAAACTCTTCGGTTTTGCCACGGGGGGACTGCACGAACAGCTCAGTCCGCTGAATCAGATGCTCCGCCGCCTCGGCCTCGCTGCATTTGATTTTCATCTGAATGTCGACCATGGCTTTCGGCCAGTAGTCCCAGCAGGCCTTCCGCCCCGACTGCATCTTGGCCGGCAGAGCGTTCCACCAGCGTTCAAACGCGTTATTCGGAGCCGTCAGGAACGTCAGGTCATCCGCTTCACGCGAGAGAGAGAAAGAATTAATACTCTTACTCTCTCTCTTCTCTGGTCCCGTTTCTGTCACGCTGTGACCGTGACATTCCGCGTGACTCTTGTCACTCTTGTCCGCTCTGGACTTCGCTTTCCTATTGGCGGAAAGTGCTCTGGTTTTAGCACTTTCGGACAAATGCCGATCAAAGTGGGGGATTACAAGCGAGCCGGAGCGGACCTGTAACCAGCCAACAGAGAGGAGCGCGGTAGCGAATCCGTCACGTCCAAACGCATCGTCAAGCAGTCGAGTTGTCACGCGTGGAGCGTGACCATCTGTCATTTGATCGTCACACCAAAACCAAAACCTCACGCACAGACCGAACGCCTCGTCCAGCGAGATCTGCAACGCATCCGCAATCCCGAAAATCTCAGGTTTGCGAGCCGTCGATTTTTCGACCTTGATCCAGTCGCCCGCCATTCACACGACTCCAGCAAGTTCTCAGTTTCAGGCTTCGGACGAGTCCCGTCCGCACCAGGCCAGTTTCTGCAGTCGCGCCGTGAATGTTTCGATCTCACTGATGAGGTCGGGAACATCGGCAGCCGTTTCTTCAACGACGACGACCCAGCAATCCGGCACGACATTCATTGGATGTCCGTCGCTAGCAACCAGGACTGCAACCTGCCTCCCTTCTGCGTTTTTGGTGACACCGGCCGCAACGAACTTCGATTGATTTGGTGCCATCCACATTCGGCAGATCGCACCAGGCTGGACGTCACACACTTCCACAGGAATTGTGGCGGGATCCTCCTCGAACTGATTCCCAAGACGCCGCCAAGACTTACGCTCGGCTTCAATGTTTGCTGCGGTTGGTTTCACTGGCCTCTCCTATTTCTCTGTCGGCTGCATCAGGCACGCGGGCTTGAAGACGCCCCCTGGGAAGTACTTCCCGATGACTTCCGCTCGCTGGCTGTGGGACATGGTTTCAATCCGCTCGAAATACCAGCCCCGCAGCAGCAGATACCGAGCTCGCATGACCTTCAGTTCATCGTCCGAATTCACCCAGCGATATTTTTCCGGGGTATTCGGCAGCCAGACACACCAGCGTGAACCATCCATCTGCACACGGCGGGGGGTCGGGATCAGCCTTGGAAATGTCGTCGCCGGGTCCTCGATCCGATCCGGCAGAACAGGGGTGAACTCAACATTGAGATCAACACACTGTGCCGCATCATGCACATCATGCCCCCCGATCGTCTCAGGCGGGAGCATCGAATTCAGGGCCTTGAGCAGGCTGGATTCTCTATCTGACATGGTTCCCTTTCGGTTCTCAGAACAGGCTTGCGGAAGAGGCCTCAACCAGGCTCTCACCGTTGATCAGTAAAACTTCCGGCGCCTCAACGACCTCTCCACCATCGCGCATCCCCTGATTCACAAGTGACTTCGTTGCCTGCAGGCGGCGCTTCGTCCAATCGGGATATAGCTCAGAAAGTTCCGGCTCGTCGTAGTAACTGACGATGACGCGTGCCTTTTTGAATCTTCCGAGTTCAGTGGCGAGCCGGAGGTGATCCTCCCAGGTGAAGTCATGGAGGTACCTTGCTCCCTTCTTCAGATATGGTGGATCCACATAGATCACGACCCCCGCCGCGTCTTCGATGCGCGACAGATGCTCGAAGATGTTCCCGCGAACGATCGTGATTCCTCGCAACCTGTGATGCCAGTCGGGCATCGACTCCACCGCATTCACGAACCGTGTGGCGGCATGCCCACCGTTCTTCGTGTACCGCATGCAGAAGCCAGCGTTGTAGTTTGCTGTGCCGGCAACTCCGTTCCGCCCGAACCACGACACCACGAAATAATGGAACGCTCGATCGATGTCCCGTGGAGCATCGCCTGCAGGTGGCAGCTCGCTCTGAATCACCTCCGCCGATTGCAGGAATATTTCTCGACTCAGCAACGTGCGATTCAGTCGTTTGTAAAGTTCAACTGCCGAGTCTTCATCCTTAAGAACGAACGCGAGGTTCGTCAGGTCCCCATGTAGATCAAGGCAGACCTCCATCGACGCGGGCGCCTTTGCGAACTCGACGGCCAGAGACCCGCAGCAAATGCCCCAGTACGCCCGATGCTTCCCGAATTCAGCGGCAATCGTGGTCCCGAGCGTGCGCTTTCCTCCGAACCAAGGAGCGAGTGACCGAATCTTCACTTCTGGGATCCCCTCTGGCTCAATACACTCAATAAGGCCGGGCCTTCGCCATTTTCGTAGAGTCGACGAGCAGCCTCTTCGGCCGTCTCAAATATCCAGTCGACTTCCATTCCTGTTTCTGGGCTGCAACCTCGCAACGGTGTGTGGTCTGCCCATCGAGCCACCCAGCAGCCATCCACCTTCCAGATCGCGGATCCGTCCGGATATCGATAATCGCCTGCAGCATCCGGAACCCCGAGGGCAAAGGAGGGCTTGGTGCCGACGGGATCCAGTGAACTCCAGACCAACACTGTCACCGGCACGGGCAGTTCCCATCTCGCACCGCTCTTGAGTTCCGCGAAGTCGAAGAACTGCCGGTCGTAAAACCCTTCCTCACCAGTCGGCCGCATGCGTGTCTGGTAGACCCTCTTGTAGACCCGAAATTCAACTTGATTCCCGTATTCTTCCGTGAGATTCTTCGCTTCGTTGATCGCGTTATCGACGCCGGTACCGGGGCCATAGAAATCATTGAAGGTCGAAAACTCCTGCAGTCTCTTGCCATTCGCGAAGGCAACGACCTTGGTTTCCACGTTTTCGAAGATGTAGTCCAACACTTGCGCGGGTGGCGGGGGTGTGACGTCCTCAATGTTCACTAAACGCCCTTTGGTGCGAACAAACTCGCCCACCGCAGGAAGCCGCACTGTCAGTTTCTCTGTCATTTGGTTTGGTACCTCTTCGTTAACGTCCAAAAAGAGCTTGGGATGGGAATCGAACCCCTCTCAACGGCGCCGCCTAGTCACCAGGCCCAAGCGAGAACTTCACCACTCAGCGGATGTCCAGAATGTCGGCCGCGTAGAGGAACGCGATTTCGGCGTTGTGCGGTTCGAGTGATTCGATATGCAGATCCGGGATTCGGGCGAGGTCTTCGCCGGTCCATTTCTGCCCATCTCCACGGCTGAACAGTGCGTCCCGCTCTGCGATGAGCATTCCCTGGTCGATTCGCCGGACCTCGTCGAACGATGATGTGAAGTCGATTCCGAACCGGGTGGCGATGGCCCCCTCAATGAGGGACTCAATCATCTCGACCTTGTCCAGCAGGCACTTGAGCGGCTTGACGATGTCACCGATGTAGGCCTCGGCCGCGTCGTGCATCAGGACCGCTCGCCGGACGTCCAGACGGCCCGGATACCAGAGCTCCGCGACCTGGGCACAGTGCAGGGAATGCTGAGCGACCGAGTAAAACCGCTCAATCTGACCCCCGAACCGGCAGATTTTGGAAAGTGCCCCGGCGATATCTTTGATGTCGATCTGCTCGGGGCGAGGGTTGAGCAGGTCGAGGTAGTGGCCTGAGCGAGTCCGAATCGTGGACCCGACGACGCCGAAAGGTGCCGCTGACATGGATGTCCTAGCGATAGTAAGGGGTTGTCCTGGGACGGCGTTCGACCGTCGGTTGTTGGTACGGGACGACGCGGACGTCCAACGTGGGGAACTGACGCTGCCAGCCTGCGCACTGTGCGGAGGCCTCGGCATCGTCGAGTTTCATCGCGTACACATCGGACCAGCCGAGACGGCTCCAGTATTCAAAGGAGCCGTCACTGGCCGTCCGTCTGATCATGCTGGCCATGGTCAGGGGGTTCCGTAGAAGACAGGTACGTAGGCAGGAGATTCGGCCGGCTCGGTGGCGTTCGTCTCCGTTGCCTTGTTCGTCAGGGCTTTTGGACGTGAATTGACGTTTGCGCGGAGCATGTCACCGAGTGCGGCCATCTCCGTATCCATCGCGTTGTTGATTTCATCCGCGATCGGGATTAGAGCGAGGCGCCCGTTCGAGGGATCCGTCTCCAGCTTGCAGACAATGACACGGCGTGCCATCAAGGCGGGGTCCGTAAACATTCGGACTTCGAGCGTCACTTGTTCGGGGATCTCCATATCGCCATTCGCCCGGATTTCGGCTTTGACCTCACTCCCGAGCGATTCGCGGTTCCGCGAAACATTGGATGTCGTGCGGCTCGCGTCCATGAAATCGAGTGTGGATAACGCCTTCAGGAGATATTCCAACGCGTCAGGCGTAATGCAGTCCGCCAGGTCGATCCGCAACATTTGGACAAATGCCTTGTGCGACACCCATGCATCATTCCGATTCTCGTCGTACCGCCGCAGCCGCTTGAGTTGAGGTGATTCGTTGAGCGCCACAGTCACGCGACCGTTTCGGGAAGGCCGCAGCCCGGACTCATCCAACACCGCAATGACATGAGTGGGGTTGTAGTAGACAACAGGGTCCGCCCCCCACTTGTCGATGGAATGCCGCACGTAGACACCCACCTGATCCACTGACCGCAGGGTCGTATTCCGGGGTTTGGTTGCGCTGGGGAATTCCTGATACGTGCCATCCGCCGAGACGATCAACTGGCGTTCATCGGGGTCACCCGGAATCGCTTTGAATGCGATTGCACCATTCGCATCTCTTGATGACGCGGCCAGCGTCGCAATTGACTGTACAACAGAGTCTGAAAGTTCCA
>NZ_DASWWZ010000455.1:0-11505 GCF_036405755.1 Schlesneria sp. | reverse complement strand
TTTGAAGGTCTCTGTGCGCAAATTGGAAGTGGCTTAGGCTTCAAGATGAAACAGACGGTTCCTCGTTGCCCGGTCCACTCGATTTCCACTCGCGAATTCCCTTTAACGGAGCTGGGGGATCGTTGCGTCCGTCCAGTTGGCAGAATGCTGCAGTGCACGATCTGAGGTCGGTGTGGTCTCGGCAGATTCCTCGGACTCATCCACGTCCGATTCCTCTTCCTCGTCGTCCGAATCCCATCCACCGACGGGAGGCAGCATCTCGTCCGACTCGTCCACGGTTCGAACCAGCCTTGGCTGCGACTGACTGCCAACCCTGCGAGCCGTCTGGGATGCAGGGACCACCTTCACAATCTGTGACACTTCAAGCTGACGGTCGTCGGCTGTACTGAAATTCAGGTGCAGTACCAGACTGTTGTGCTTTGGTCGAGTCTGAAGCGGCAAGGTGAACTGGTACCCCGAACTTGTGAGACCTCGGGTCCAGTGTTCACGACATTCGTCAGCAGAAAAGTTCCAATACCCAATTTCCTGTTGGGAAGAGGGCGCCTGGGGATCAGAGAGTCGAAATTCGACATCGCCGGGAACTTTGAGAATGTCACCCTCGACGTCAACAGGTACGAACTGAATGACAACGGCGTCGTCACCCGGTTGATCGTCCTTATTCAACCCGCCACTTGCCAGCGAATGAATATGGACTCGATCTATTCTGGCAGCGAGTGAGGTCAGGGGCTTCGTATCCCCTTCCTTAGGAGTGAGCTCGGCCTGGAGCCGCTCCGCTTCCAGCAGAGCTCGCTTTAACTCCGCCCGTGTACGGGCGATTTCGTTCTCCGATTCCGCTAACTGAATTGCCTGCTCGCGGATGCGAGCCTGCAGCAGGTCAGTGTCCACTTTGCCTGCACAGCCGCAAGAGGCCAGGCAAGCGAATATCAATGCCAGCATTCCGCGTTTCATTTCGCCATCCATGGCAAATCGGTCTGACGGCGAGCCACACGGCCCGCACGCGAGCGAGAAGCTATCGGCAATCGCAAAATCTGACAACGGCAGGTTTTGCCTGTCGAACGGCAATCACGACAATTCCATGAAGTCCTGGTCGATAGTTCGTCACCAATCAGGAAACGCTTAAGAGAATTCCTGATGTATCGGAGCGACAGAACATTCTTTTAATAGTCATTACCGGTCGTTACCGGGTCGTTGAGGCGCCTGTCGTAGCAGATGGGCATCGTCGGTCGGGAGATTTTGTGTGGAGCAGGCCGCATCAAGAAGTTCGTCACCGCGAGCATGCGACAGAGATGCACTCGATCGAAGCTGAGTCGATTCGACCAGAGCGGCTATTGAGAAAAACGACGGTTCAGCGTTCTGAGCATGGCCTGCTCAAGATCTTCGTCACGCCCTTTGTTGATCCATCCAGAGGGGGTTGCCTGTCCCACGACCGGATTCAGGTCACGCTGCAGTGCACTGTTGTCGAGAAAAGTCGCACCCCCGGCGAAATTGGCTGCCTTTGATACGTCTTCCAGTTCCTTGACCGCCTCAATGCCGACCAGATACCCACCAGGCGCGGGGGTAAAACGGACAAAGGCTTTACGGCGAATCGACTGCAGGCTGCTTTCCCATCGGTTTTCTGCCCCGACAGTGTCCGGATGCCACGGTTCCAGCATGCTGGCACCCGTCTTGTAACGGGTCTCGATGACGCCCCCCAGCTTATTTTCCCGTTCAATTTCGAAAAGATAGTCGTGGACGACATCCACCGTCCGTTCCCACGCCTCTTCCGGATTGTTCGCCCGCACAAAAACGGGGTTCGCGATTGGCGGACCTTTTGCGTCAAGCGACACACAACCGCAAAGGGCAGTGGTCGCCAAAGCAATCAATCCGACAGGAATCAGTCGCTTTAACATTCGAACACGGTTACTGGGTTGATGATTTGGCATCGTGAGGGGGCTGCGCGAGGAATGTGGCAGGAAATCCATTTTTGCTCAAGACCGGTTTCAACTGGCATTGACTCGAGGAAACCCCCAACAATTGATAATCCATGTTCCGGGACGCGGTATTACGACAAACTGACGAGCCTGGGGGGAGTGCGAGGTTTTTGAATCAAAGTTTCTCTGCCAAAAGTTTCCCGGTTATCGCATCGTATTTTCCCCACGTGTGACAAATCACATGCGAATTCTCGAAATGTCTTCGCTGAGGGGATCGCATCCGCGGAGACTTCCTGTTTGGGGAAGAGTTCCGAATTGTTCCCATCCTGATTCTTACGGAGGCTGTTCCGATTACGAACAATCTGTGCCAACCCACACGGACTCGTCAGGGGCGAGTTCGTGGGCAAATTGCCGTTACTTGTTAAACTATATCGGCACACGAAACTCTCATTTTAAAGCTACTCGATCACTATGCGCCAATTTCGACTTGCTGTTGGGACACGCTGTTTTGCTGAACCGCTTCTTGAATCGATCAAGACGGCGGCCGAGTTGAATGTGAAAGGGGTGCAGTTCGATCTCCGCTACGAGCTGCGAGCATCCGAAATTACGTCAACCGGACGCCGTGATCTGCTGCATCAGATCAGCGAATACGGTCTTATCGTGTCCGGGGCCGTCTTTCCCCTGAATTATCCCCTGTTTGAACAGGACAAGCTCGACGTTCGAATTGCAGCAATCCGCGATGCAATGAAATTTGCTTATTCATTGAATTCGACTGTGCTCTGTTTGCGTGTCGGGCGAATTCCGGAAGAGGCGGAATCGAAAGATCGACAACTTCTGGTTGAAGTGCTGAGTGATCTGGCCCGCCATTCAACTCATATTGGCACCACCCTTGCCATCACACCGACGAACGATTCGGCAGAGACCCTGCTGAAGTTGGTGCAAGAGATCAAGACGGGATTGATCGGCATCGATTTCGACCCCGCTCACTTTGCCATGACTCGTCGTCCGGTTGCAGAATCGCTGCGCATTCTGCACGAACACGTCGTTCATGTGCAGCTGCGGGACGGAGATTCCGGAATGCGCGGGGGTGAAGAACGGGCTGTCGGGCGGGGGAACGTTGACTGGATTGAAGTCTTTGCGTTGCTGAGTGAAATGGACTATCGAGGTTGGTTGACCGCCATCCGAACCGAGGGGGACGATCGCGCCTCTGACATCCGTCGCGGCCTGGGGCTTATCCGACAGAGTCTGCTGGGTGGCTAAGACTGGTTCCGATTGAGAAAATGACCTCATCGCCTTTGCGTTGAAAGTAACTATGTCGAAGCTTTACATCATGACGGTGGTTGCTGCAAATCGGACTGGCATCCTTGCAGCCCTGGCGAACGCACTTGATGAGCTGGGCGGCAACTTGCGTGACGTCAGTCAGGCGGTCATCCAGAAATTCTTTGCCATGATCATGGCGGCTGAGTTTGCCGACGACCAGGACCCCGAGGTGATTGTTGAGCACATACGTGCGGTCTGTCGGGCGTTCGGTGCTGATGTGACTCTGCGCGATCCTGAAAAGGACATGGGCTTCGACGGAGCTACCGAGCCAACGCCAAAGGAACGCTACGTTTTAACCCTTGCCGGGCCTGATCGGCCAGGTGTCCTGCGGTTTCTGGCACATCGGCTCGCCCTGGATGGAATTGATCTGGTCGATCTGCAGGGGCGGCTGGAATGTCGTGACAAAGAATCACAAGCCAAAATGTTCCTGGCAGCGATGGAACTGTCGGTACCTCCAGGTGTTGACGCGCTGCAATTATGTGAAGAGCTCCGCAATGAATTTCAGGCGGATGGTATCACTGTTTCATTGCAGCATCGTCGAGTGATCGCCGCACTGGCGCATCCAGAACCAGTTGGCTTCAACACGGTCGTTTCCAACGCGGTCGTCCCGTGACGTTCGCCCACGATGTTCGGATGGGAAACGTTTCCCGAATTCGTCACCAACTCAATCCACTCCGCAGAGTTCCACTATGGATCAATTAACAGGGTTCTTTTCAGCCCTGCAACAGTTGCGACAGTTGCCGCTGGATGTGCGCACGGTCACACTGGGTATCAATATCTCGGATTGCGCGGATCGCAATTTCCATAAGCTGTGCGAAGGGATCTATCATCGGATCATTTCAAAAGCAGGGCGGCTGAATGCCGTCTGCTCGGAAGTCGCCGCGCTGACCGGGGTTCCGGTCCTACAGCGTCGATTGTGTGTCACCCCGATCGACCGGGTTGCGCAGGGATTTAATGCGTCGGACTTCGTCAACATCGCCAAGACACTGGATGGCGCCGCGGCCAACGTTCACGCTGATCGAATCGGGGGATATGCCGCGGATGTCCAGCACGGGATGACGCAGAGTGCCCGGCAGTTGATTACAAGCCTGCCGGAAGCACTGACCCACACCGAGCGTTTGCGTGCAGCCGTTCATGTCGGCTCGACCGAGAATGGTGTGAACATGGACGCGATCTCGCTGGTGGCCGAAACTCTGCTGCAAGCGGCAGAGGCGACGCGCGATCGTAATGGTGACGCAGCCGCAAAACTTGCGGTGCTCGCGAACGACTCGACGGGGCACCCTCATCTGACCGGAGCCTGCCTCGGCGACGGCTGGGGTGACCTGGTCGTCCATGTCGGAGTCGGGGCCGCAGCGATCATCCGTCATGCTTTGGAGCAGCGGCTGCTTGAGAATCCGAATTCCCGGCTGGATGAGTTTGCTTCGGTCATTCAGACGGCCGTGTTTCAGGCGACCCGAACGGCGGAACTCGTTGGCCGTGAGATTGCCAGCCGGCTGGGGGCGGATTTCGGCAGTATCGACGTCACATTAGCGCCCACTCACCGTCCCGGAGACAGCGTTGTCGATTTACTGCCTCTGCTGGGAATCAAACGCGTCGGTGCTCCCGGGACGGCCACAGCCCTTTCGATGATTCTCAGCGCCATGCGTGCAGGTTCGGCTTTCGCTTCCTGTTCTGCAGGGTCTTACTCCAGAATCATGCTGTCTGTCCTGGAAGACGAATCGCTGGCTGCCGCAACTCAGTCAGGGACGCTGACTTTCGACCAGTTATGCATGGCCGCGAATTCGGGTGCCAACGGCCTGGATCTGATTTGTCTTCCGGGAGATACCGACGTTGCCACACTGGCGGCGATTATCTCGGATCAGGTCTCCTTTGCTGTGCTTAACAGGCGTCCTGCAGCGGTACGGCTGATCGTCGTTCCTGGGAAGGAAGCCGGTGAACTGGTTTCCTACAATCGAATGAAGGGAAGCACCGTGATTCTGCCGGTTCGAGGAGCGGGGCTGTCCCATCGATTCATCGAACATGGTGGACGGTTGCCCCCGATCCGCTGACGCTTCAAAACTTTGCTTTGTATCCCATTGAGGGATTGGGAAACGCGTCGGCGTCACTACAATCCCATCAAGATCTGTTCCGCCGGCGGATTGGCTGCGACGACCATTCATTGTCGTTGCCAACCCTGTTGCCTTCCAGCACGATCCGGCGTTTCGAACACGCCATGACCCATTACTGAAATTGAGACTGCAATATGCCTTTCCGTGACATGCTCGAGACTTTCCCCAATCCCTACCCGACACGGGACTACTCCATCGAGACGATCTGTCCTGAATTCACCTCGCTGTGTCCCAAGACCGGCCAGCCTGACTTCGGCGTGCTGACTTTAACGTACGTACCGGACCAGCTCTGTTACGAACTGAAGTCGCTGAAGCTCTATCTCCAGCAGTTTCGCAATCACGGGGCGTTCTATGAAGCGGTGACAAACGAGATTCTGGACGATCTGGTCGCCGTGACAAAACCTCGATCCATGACGCTGGTGGGGGCTTATACTCCCCGCGGCGGAATTCGCACCAACGTCACGGTGACCTATCAGGCTCCCGGGAACAAATAACCCGATTCAGTTGCTTGCCGGCGAACTCGCAATTACCGTAACGGCCGTTACTGGAACCTGGTCCTGTTTCCATCAGACTCGAGAGGCTTCTATGAATCGCCGAAATACATGGTTTCGCGTCGTTTGCTTGACCGGTGTTGCTCTTACGGCCTTTGCGCTGGGGGGATTTGCCAATCAGAAGGGGCAGCGAGATTCGAACTTCGCCAGCCAGACGATTGATCTGGGGATGGTGGTCAGTGACCTCGATAAGTCGCTGAAGTTCTACAAGGATGTTCTCGGTTTCACTGAAGTCCCTGGCTTCAAGGTTCCCGGCGCGTTTGGACTCGATACTGGCCTGTCGAATAACATTGATCTGGACGTCCATGTGCTGGTGCTGGGCGAGGGGGAAACAGCGACGAAATTGAAGCTGATGCAGTTCAAGTCGACGCCAGGGGCCCGCGTGGACAACACGTTTATTCACTCGTCGTACGGTTTCCGCTACCTGACAATCCCCGTCAAGAATCTCAACCTGGCTGTGGAGAATGCCGCCAAGGGGGGTGGCAAGCCGATTGCAAAATGCCCAGTGCCCCTTCCCGAAGGCTTCCCGGCAGGTTTGGCGCTGGCCAACTATCGTGATCCCGACGGGAATCTGGTCGAACTGGTCGGTCCCTGGTCTAAGAAGTAATCCGGCCTGACGCAAATGCCCGCTCTGGTGTGAGGATCGAGCCGTCGACGATCCGAACATCGTTCAAATCGGTGTGCTGGTCTGGTCTTCGGGAAAATTACTTCAACCGCAAGTCAGATAGGATGCCTGCTGCTCAGTCATGGGTAGCAGGCATTTTTCTTGACGGCGATCAGTTCCCTTTCCAATTCCAGTTCATCAGGAACGATAACGCGCCGGCACTTATTGAAGCCGTCTGTTGAATGTGCAAACATCTCATTGCGCCGGAGTTTTGTCGTTCCTGCGGGCAGCGAAAGCCACCACATGTTGCTTCACCTGGTCAGGTCCGTCGTCACTACGGGCTCGACTGGTTCGACCGCTGCATCAGTTCGGCACAATGCGCTGATTACAGTCAGAATCATTCGCGCCGAGTGATGCACGAGAGCCCTCTGAACTTCGCTGCCGGTTCTCCGTTTCAGTTAGCAACAGGAACCGGAAAGGCCCGCAGCCGCTCGCTGACGATTGTCGGATTGGGACGCAACGACCCGATCACACTGGCGAGCGCCCCCTTCACGTCCGGGTTTTCCGTGTTCTTCCAACCTGCGTGGACATTGATAACTTCATCTTTGGTGAGCATCAGGCCGAACTGCTGGATGTGGTAGGCCAGTTGGTTCGCCGCCGTCTGCCGCACGCCGTCAATCATCTGTGGGTTGACGGCAATGTCTGCAAGGCGTCGCTGCGCAGAGGGGGTTCTGACTCCAGCCAGCCCGATCAGAGCATTGGTGGCGATCGCAGGATTTTCGGTCGCGAGGACCAACTCGTTTTCCACTTGTGACAAATCGAAAATTTTCGAGAGGCTGCCGCTGCCGATCGTTGCCAGCCAGTAGGCCGCGGTACTCATCTGCAGGTCACGCTCTTGTGGCGTCAGCGGATCTGACTTGACGGACTTGATGAACGGGAAGAACTGATCCAGGAAGTCAGACACGGTAGCGGATTCGGCGATGTAGGTTGCAGGTGCCGAGCGAGTGACCAACCGGGTCAGGTCATCCGTCAGGTCGCCGGGCCCGTAAAGGACGATCGGCAACTGAGACGTCCTGGCATCCGCGCGAAAGTTTGACAACGTCTGGGTTAAGTCCCATCGCTGAACATTGACATGGATCAAGACAACTTCGACACCGGTAAGAGTGGAAGCCAATTCAAAGCCCTGACGTCCGGATGCGGCCATATCGGCGGCATATCCACCGCTCGACATGTAGCCCATCACCGCACTGGCACGGTGAACGTCCGAATCGATGACAATGGCTCGAGGTTGATTCACATCCGTCAGAGCCCGGGCGAGGATCCCGACAATTCGATTGGAGCCCGAAAAGCCATGTTTCGGATCGAGCTTCAGGATGGTCGTAGCAGCTGTGAACTGCACCCGTGGATCGGGAGAGTTCAATGCAGCCAGTACGGGCGACTTCGTCCCGTTTCGCGATATCAGTTGCTCTCTCGTCCCCAGTTGTCCCAGGATCTCGAGTGCAGGCACCGCCGTGGATGGACGTTTTGCGTCGAGCGCCTCGGCAAGCACCTGTGCCATCGTCTCTTCACCCGCTGTCAGGCCCAGATACATGGCCGTGCCGGGAGTACTCACTCGTGGTGTATCCCAGCCCTGACGCAAAACTTCGAGCCCCAGGAGTGCGGCAAGATACTGGCGCTGTGGTTCGGGTTGTTCGGGTGACAATGCCAGAGATTGACGTGCGAATCGGGTCGCCACGTAGAGTGATGCCAATTGTGGTGAAATCGCCTTATCGACCACCGTCCCGACAGCGTCACTCCACGTCCACAGATGGACATTGCCGTCATCATCGACGGGAAGAGCCTGAGGAGTGCGGTAATAGAGTCGTGCCAGACGCCGCAGTTCGTTGGCTGCCGTCACCGACGAAAACTGCAGTCCCAATTTCGGGTATGACTTCAGCAACTTCGACAGTGCATTCTTCGCGGAAGTCTGCACGCCTGCGGGTTGCTGTTCATCAAATGCGGGAAACCAGAGATAGGGGATGGCTTCGGGCGATTTGAGATATCCTAATGCGTCGATAATGGCAGCCCGGACTCGTTCGTCCGGGGCATCCATGGCCCCAGTCAAGGCAGGGACGACCTGTGGTCCCATCCGCACCAGTGCCAGCAGCAGCGTGTCCTGCTGATCGACCATCTCCTGAAGCGACATCTGCCGCAAAATCTCGGGAACAACTTGGATTCCCGCATTTCGGAGTTCCGCTGTGGCGAGTGCACGTTCGGTTTCATTAACCGATAATCGCTTGATGAGGGTATCAACAAACGCCGGGTCAGCCGCCTGAAGTCGCGCAGCGGCGTTGAGACGATCGAGCAAGTTCTGTGAGTTCGGCTGCAACTCTTTAAAAAGGGAAAGCTTTACGAAATCACTCGTACCGTACTTGTCACGCAGTTGGATCAGCGTTTCGTTATCGGGTTCAGTGGCTTCAAATTGCTCAAGATAGAGTCGAGCAAGATCAAGCCGGGCCAGATCGGCCGTGAGAACTGCTGCGGCGAACATCTCTTCCGGAGTCGTCGGTTCTTTTAACAGCGGCGAACGTTCGATGGCTGGCTTTGGGGGCGAAGGCTGGGCCCAAAGAGTTGACGCACCGGATAGTACAAAGACCATCCAGGCGACGAGAATTGGTAACATAATCCGAATTCGGGCCATTTGGCAGACTCCGCTTGGGCACTTCGTTTCCGGGCCCAATCCGTTGGGCGTCATTCGCAGTGCTCTCTCTCAAAAGAGACCCTGATCTCATTTACCGAACGTGATCGATTGAGGATGGCCTCGCGATGACGAATCGGATGTATCACGAAACAGAGTAGTCTCGCAATCGAATCGACATCCCGGCAACCACTGCATCGGGAATAAGCGGTACGACTGCTTCCAAATAGCGAGTCGGTGTCTCGTTGTAACCAACACTCCAACTGGAGGAACTTTGACGGTTACATCGTTCTTGACGTGTATACTGATTTTGTCAGTTTAGAGTTCAGTGTACGGTGATCTCTGCCGAACCTGATGTCGATCAAGGGGACGGGACCGCGAAAGATGGTTTCAACGATTTGAGCGTGCACCGGGTGGGGAATCCGTGATGAACAGAGGGGCGCGGCACGGACGGTTCAGGAGCATCGGAGAGGCACAGTATGGCGCCGTTCGTCAGCACTTTGGAGGGGACCACATATAACCGTCACATCATATCCTTCACATCGCGTATCTGGTGCCGATTGCGGTGCCTGATATGATCGAGGCCGCTATCCGAACAATCGAACAGCATTTTGCAGGTGAGCGTTTCATGTCACACCGCGACTACTGGAATTTCTACTCGGCCGGGCGCATCGTTTTTGGATCGGGAATTGTTCGCCGGCTGGCTCAGTTCCTCGAACCCTGGAAGCCAAAACGAATACTGCTTGTTTCGGATGCCATCCTCGCGAAGGTTCAAATTGTCGATCAGGTGAAAGCTCCCCTGGAAGCAGCCGGGATCTCTGTGACGATCTTCGATGGGGGGGAACCTGAGCCCTCATTCAAGACGGCGGATGCGGCGATTGAAGTGGCGCGCGGGGCCAAACCCGATGTGATCGTGGGTGTCGGTGGAGGAAGCAATCTGGATCTCGCCAAAATCGTCGCAACTGTGCTCACGCACGGGGGAAGCTA
This sequence comes from Schlesneria sp., assembly GCF_036405755.1. Taxonomy (NCBI): domain Bacteria; kingdom Pseudomonadati; phylum Planctomycetota; class Planctomycetia; order Planctomycetales; family Planctomycetaceae; genus Schlesneria; species Schlesneria sp. The sequence continues at coordinate 1,348 of NZ_DASWWZ010000455.1, read as the reverse complement.
CCGCGACTATTTTGGTTTTGGAAAAGTTCCCGGCCCGATCATTCCGCTGGTCTGCATTCCGACGACAGCAGGGACGGGGAGTGAAGTTTCCCACGCCGCAGTACTGACCGATACTGAGGATCAGACCAAGATCAGTTCGCTCAGCCACTATCTCCGTCCGGTTTTGGCAGTCGTCGATCCAAAGCTGACGTTAACGTGTCCTCCCCGTGCATCAGCCGATAGCGGTATCGATGCCCTGACGCATGCGATCGAAGCTTACACGGCAGTCCACTATCATGAACTGGATGTCCCGGCAGACGAACCCTTTCCCTACGACGGAAAACAGCCTCTTGGTGATTGCCTGGCGGAACGGGCGATTGAACTGGTCGGAAAGCATCTGGTTACCGCCGTCAACGAACCACAAAATCTGGCAGCGCGAGAAGGTATGGCTCTCGCGGCGACATTGGCGGGGCTCGCCTTCTCGAATAACGCTGTGGCTCTCGTCCATGCACTGGAATATCCGATTGGCGGAGCTCTGCATTGTTCTCATGGCGCGGGAAATGGTCTGCTGCTCCCTTATGTGATGCGGTTCAACCTCCCCTCCCGCTTACCTGAATTTGCGCGGATTGCGGAACTCCTGGGGGCTGATACCAAGGGGCTTTCGACGGAAGCGGCAGCGGAACTGGCAATCACTCAAGTGGAAGCGCTGCGAAGTGCCATTGGTATTCCACCCCGGATTCGCGACCTGGGCGGGACGCGCGATCAACTTCCTGTTTTTGCCCGGAAATCGTTTGGAATCAAGCGACTCATGCTGCTGAATGGACGCTGCCCAACAGAACAGGACCTGCTCGAGATTCTTGAGGCCGCTTACTGAGAAACTACGCACGGATTGCCGATCGAACTGCCTCGCCCCGCATTCGCAACATTTCCTCCACGGCGACAGGGTCCGAGCCCTCGGCAAAGACAGTGCAAATCGGCCAACCTGCATCGATCGTTAATGGAACTTGGGGGATATCTGTCACGATGGGGGTCTGCCACGGGTCAATTGACCGAAAGTAGTGGCGAAGTTCCGGGGCGGATATCGACTCTACAGCGTACAAAATCTGTTTCGCGACGATCCTTTGTTGATGGTTCTCGCTCGTACCGTGGTCTCGACCTGACTCAACCCGACCTGATACAGCCTGACACGACACAGGCTGCGGTGACAGCAGCGAACGACCCGACGCAAGTTCAAGCACTTCCACCGATGCTGTGTAACGTGGGTTGATCTCTAACAGCCAGGCGTGCTGAGGATCCTCGATGAAGTCAAAGCCGACCAGGCCATTCAGACCTGAGGTCTGACTGACAATCGTCGTGACAATTTCGGTGA
>NZ_DASWWZ010000454.1:0-10223 GCF_036405755.1 Schlesneria sp. | reverse complement strand
CTTCTCGTTGTAGACGGCCTGAAGCTTATTCGCCTCGGCATCGATTTCGGCTGCCTTAGCGCGATCGGCATCGGTGTAAAGCGAGACAACCCGGCTTCTCGGAGCGATCCAGTTTTTGACATTCAGAGCGGGCTCAAAGATCGCCCGCAGACGGAAATAGTCTGCTTGCGGAATCGGGTCATAGCGATGATCGTGACATTGTGCGCAGCCAACACTCATCCCCAACAGGGATGTCGAAACGATCTTGATGGTATCGGCCATCACGAGATTGCGAGATTCGTCGGTGTTCCCCTGTCCGCTGGCAGTCGGGTCTGCGGCCATTCGCAGGAAGCCGGTGGCCACCAGGGTGGAAATCGACTCTGGTGACATGTTCTGGTAAGGAGGACGAACGAGTTCGTCTCCTGCCAGTTGTTCAATGATGAATTGATTAAGAGGCTTATCTTCGTTCAGCGACTTAATGACATAGTCACGGTATTTGTAGATATAGGGTCGAACGGTATCGGTATTACCGTCCCCTTCCGAGTCGGCATAGCCGGCCACATCCAGCCAGTGCCGTCCCCAACGCTCACCGTAGTGCTTGGAAGCGAGCAGTCGTTCGAGCATCGCTTCATAAGCGCTTGGCGACTCGTCTTCCAGAAACGCCTTCGTCTCTTCCAGGGAAGGGGGAAGTCCGATCAGATCGAAATAGGCACGCTTCAACAGTGTGAACCGATCCGTCTCGGGATTGACGCTCAAGTCCTGTTCTTCGAGCTTCGCCAGAATGAAGGCATCGATCGGTGTACGAACCAGATCTCCCCCTTTTACCGGGGGGACTTCGGGTCTCTGAAGCGGTTGAAACGCCCAGTAAGATCGCTCTTCGCTGGTGATTCCGATGCCAGGATCCAGCTTGAGTGGTTCATCGCGAGACGTGGGTGCTCCTGCAGCAATCCACTGTTCGATGATGCGGATTTTTTCTGCGGGAACCTTCTTTTCACCGGGTGGCATCTCACCCGAGACGATCTTTTGAAGGACAAGGCTGTCTGAGGGTGCGCCGGGAGTCAGGGCAGAACCGCTCTCCCCACCCGCAACGATAAACCGCCGCAAACGAAGATCGAGACCGCCGGACAGTTCGGCTTCTCCGCCGTGACAATCCAGGCAGTACGCCTTCAAGACGGGGCGCACGTCCTTTTCAAAGACAAGTTGCTCAGTCACCGGTGCAGCCGCTGCGGTGGAATCGGCCGCGACCGAAAATTGACTGAACAGGGCGAGCAGTGCGGAACCTGCCAGAAGGCCCGTTCCAACATTCGAAAGGGAACGAAATCTTTTCATGCGTCGCTCGGCGAAGGAAGGAATTTGACCGTCAGGGCCTTCGACTGTTTCGGTGAAGGCTTAACGTCTGCGCACAGGCGGGTTGTTCAGCATCGGAAGAGACTCGTGAACCTCTGAATTTTCACGACTCAACCTCCTCAAAGGCAGGTCATCGGGCAGGCGTGTCTATTTTCAACAAGTTTACGCATCAAAGCAAGGTGAGAGCCGGATTTGACTCGCAAATCTGGTCACGTCAGATCGCGTCGATCCCGAAGCTTGATCTTGCCAAGATCGGTAATCACACGAAGATAGCGGGTCTCAACTTTCGTGAAAACAACGAATCAGGATCCAGGAAGGAGCGACGTAGCATGGCAGGCTCAATGGCCATTGTTCTGGCGGCGGGAAAGAGCACACGGATGAAGTCGGCACTCCCGAAAGTGCTTCATAACGTCTGCGGTCGCCCGATGATCGAATACGTCCTGGACGCAGCCCGGTCCGCCGGCGTCACCCGAATCGTGGCAATCGTCGGCCATGAAGCAGAAAAAGTACGAGGTGCCCTCTCGTATCACTCTGACGTCGAATTCGCGTTGCAGTCGGAACAAAAAGGGACCGGTCATGCGGTGATGATGTGCCGAGAACAACTCCGCTCGCACGATGGCCCTGTGCTGGTTCTCGCCGGTGACACTCCCCTGCTGAAGAAAGAGTCGCTCGCTCAGCTTCTCGAGATTCAGCAGGCGCAGCAGGCTGCCTGCGTGATTGGAACGGCCGTGACCCAGGCCAACTTCGGACTGGGACGTGTGATCCGTGGTTCCGGTAACACCTTCGAGAAGATCGTCGAAGAAAAGGATGCAACCCCCGACGAGAAGAAGGTTCAGGAGATTAATACCGGCTGTTACGCGTTTGACGGGCAAGCCCTGCTCGCTTCGCTGGAACAGATTCAACCCAACAACAGTCAGGCGGAGTACTACCTCACAGATTGCCCGCGCGTTCTGAAGGAGCAGGGACGCACCGTCGTAGCTCTTGAGGCATTCGACATGGTGGAAGCACTCGGGGTCAACACGCGGGAACAGCTTTCCCAAGTCACTCGAACGCTGCAGCAATCCGCCATGTCACGCTGGATGGTCAACGGAACCACCATCGTCATGCCCGATCAGACCTTCATCGATCCCCAGGTACAAATTGGCGTCGATACCATTATCGAACCATTCACGCACATCACAGGCTCCGTCGTGATTGGCGACAACTGTCGGATTGGACCTCACGTTATCCTGGAAGGACCACTGAATATCGCAGCAGGGACCACGGTGGGCCCCTTCAAACATCTCCGCAAGTCGTGAACCGCCCCGATGGAGTTAGTGACCAATCCTGTTGTGCAGAAGCGGGGCATATTCCAGTCGGACCTTACATGCTCAAGGCCACAACGTGAACAACGAGCAGCGTCATAATACTCGACATGAGCATCTCAACCTGGAAGCTCACGAGCGGGAACTACGACACGCATTAAATAAGGCCATTCGCTGGCAGAGAGAGCGAGATCAAGCGATCACGCTCGCTGCTCGTGTCTGTGTCGCTGGGTCCATTCCTTCGATTTTGTGGTCACTCGCAGTGCAATCGACATCGGCAATGTCACTGGATATGGGACACTGGATTTCCGTCCTTTTTTGCGTAGCTTCGATCGCCATGATGGCAGCCGCAGCCGGTGTCATTAGCGGCTTCTTGGCTGCCTGGTGGTTCAACAACACCCTGTTTCCGATTCCCCCTGTGGCAATCGCCCTGGCCCTCCTGTGCGATGCCGTTCTGTTTTGCTGGGTACTCAGAATATCTTTGTAAAAACGGAGTCGCCAGATCTTGCCCGCCAGACAACTTGCGCAATCCCATCGAGCAAGGATTGCTCAAGCAAAAATTCTCTCCGGAATATCGAGATGGTTCCTCATTTCGAACTTCCAAGCCTCTGTGAACCTGCCACCCCTGTGGCGATTGCTCGCGCGTTGGACCGTTCAAAGTCCAGTAGAAACTGCTTCCTTCGCAGTCCACCCCCATAGCCTCCCAGCCCCCCATCCTTGTTGATCACACGATGACAAGGGATCAGGATTGCGATCCGATTGAGTCCGTTGGCACGACCGACCGCACGGACGGCACCTGCATCCCCCAATGTCGTCGCAAGCTCCTGATAGGATCTGGTCTCGCCGTAGGGAATTCTCTGAAGTTCGTTCCAGACGCGTCTCTGAAAATCGGTGCCGGGGTACACCAGCGGTACCGTAAACTTGACTAAACGCCCTTCAAAATAGGCATCCAGTTCTTGCTGCACTTGCTCGAGATGGACATTCATTCCCGGGACCACAGGAGACTGAAACGAATTCCGTATGGTTTCGAACTGAGCCTCCAGCATCCGTCGGTCAGTGAACTCCAGTAGACAAAGACCGTCATCAGTAGCACCAGCAATGAGGGGCCCAAGGGGACTGGTCAGCCACGCCAGCAAGACAACGGGGCGATTGAGGCTCTTTCCCGGCGGACACGCGAAGGTCTGCCCGAATGCCTCCCGAAAACCGCTCAACGATTCGTACCCGCTGTCGTAAGCGGCACCGTCAAGAGACTCGCCGTTACGAATCCCGGTGAAGGCGTTCGTCAGTCGCCGCGCCCGGGAATATGCTTGGAATGTCATCCCGTAGTTCCGCAGGAAGTGGCGTCGTGCGGTCGCCGGATCCAGGCCTCGACTCCGGAGATCACTTTCCGTAATTCGGCGTCCGGGGTCCGCGTCGATCTCTGCCAGCAGAGCTGCGGCCCAATCCGGTTGATTCACTTCCGCCATTGGTCGGCATCGCTTGCAGGGCCTGTACCCGGCAAACAGTGCCTTTGCGACGGACGGAAAATACTCAACATTTCTGGGAAGGGGACTGCGAGCAGGACACGTCGGTCGGCAGAAGATTCCCGTGGTTCGAACTCCGAGAAAAAACAGACCGTCATACGAGGCATCTCGATTGAGGTAGGCCTGCTCCATCTCCGCAACAGGTGGCAATGTGCTCATGAATAACTCGACTTCCGATGAGACCAAGATTCGTTCCCTCCCCACTGAAAACCCTTAAAGGACATCGGGGTTGTGTGCAGCGGGTATAGTTTGTGGTCCCTTCCTGCTGCCACCGAAGTTCGGGCGCGGTCATCCTTCTTTCAGAAGTGACCTCGATATGCGTTCGCGGTCCACCAAAAGGACGGACGGAAGCGAACCGATGTTTGCCCTTCCAGCGTGAAGGGCAAAATCAGATCTCTTCCGTCACGTTAATCGGAACAGATTCTACAGCAATGGGGCGATCTGACGTCCGCTACGAGACAGTCTGTTTGCCCCATTGTCCGGTCGAGCGGGAGTTACTTAGCGGCAACGGGAGTGGAAAGTCCCGGTGCAGCAATGAACTTCAGAACTTCGGTCGAATCATCGTAGTTCCAGATTCGGACTTGTCCGTCATGGCTACCACTGGCCACCCGTTTCGAAGGAGCGTGATAGCTGGCAGAGTAGACCCAGTCTTCATGAGGACCGAATTGTTTGACTTGGGCACCCGTGGTCAGGTTGTGCTGGCGAGCCAGTTTATCGGCGCTACCGCTCAATGCCGTTCCGTCACCCTGCATGGTGATTCGGAAGACTTCACCCCCCTGTGCGATTTCACGAGCCTGTTTGGCATCAGCCGCAGTCCAGACCCGGATCCGATTGTCACGACCACTGGTCGCAACGGAAGCTCCATCGGGAAGGAAGCCAACTCCATAGACAGGTTGAGCGTGTCCGTTGAACGTGGCCTGCGATTCACCGGTGGTGCTGTCAAAGACTTTCGATGTCTTATCACGGCTGGCGGTTGCAATCCGCTTTCCATCTGGCGACCAGGCCACATCCAGAACCCAGTCGGCGTGATCTTCGATCAGTTTCTGCTGCTGGCGGGTTGCCACGTCAAACAGGCGCACCGAGCGATCGGCACAGGCTGCGGCCAGTCGCGTTCCGTCCGGGCTGAATGCGACCGAAAAAACTTCGTCATCGGTTGTGAACAGGTCAGCCACGAGCGAACCATCCGCCACATTGAACAGTTTGACCTCACCCATTTGACCGGGTGTTCCGGCGGCCACAGCAAGGGTCGATCCATCGCTGGAGAATTCAAAATCGTGGGGACGTTCCGCCAGGTTCTTGATTCGACGAACAAGCTGACCATCAGCGGGATTCCAGAGCAGCACTTCACGGTAACCGGATGTCGCGAGCAAGTTCCCATCGGGGCTGAACGCGATCGCCATCACTGGCACTGACACGCGATACGATTCAGGAGGCATCGGCTGAACCAGCTTGGGCATGATCGTGATGAGTGTCGAAGTCGGTGCGATCCCTGCGTCGAGGCGGGCCCCGGTTTCGATCCATTTCTTCACAATCGCAATCTGCTCAGGCAGCAGTGGATCGGCGTCCTTGGGCATCGAATGATCTTCGATCATGATCTGCAAGAGAGAGTCACCAGGCTTCCCCGCGACAACAGAAGGCCCGTTCTCGCCCCCTTTCATCAGGTTGGCGAAGTTCTCCATATTCAGTCGCCCCTTGGCCGTCCGGGCGTTATGACATGCCAGACAGCGCTGAGAAAAGATCGGAGCCACCTGCTGTGCGAATGAGACCAGCCGTCCGGTCTTCACCAGATTCTTTTCAAGGTCGATCAATCGCGAGACGGCTTCTTTGCTCAATGCCGCGTAGGTCGCTTCAGCCGCCTGCAGTTCAGGCTGAAACGCAGCAAGTGCTTCTTCTGCGGCCTTCGTGCGGGCAGGTTGTTCAGCAATTAATTTGCGGGCAGAGGCAAGGCCCTCTTCGATGGGCAGAACCGCCTTCAGAGCTTCGTCGAGGGCCTTCGTGGCAGCGACGAGTTTCTCGGCGGCAACTTTTGACTTTTCGGCTTCCGCGGCTTCGGTGTCTTTCCCTTTTGCTTCCAGAGCGGCCTTGGCAGCCGCAGCCGCTTCCGCTTCGGCCTTGGCCCGTTCTTCGGTTGCTTTCTTCACCGCCTCCTGAAGTTTCGGCAGCTTCCCTTCGCCATCCTTGACCGAGGCTTCCGCTTTATTCTGTTCGACTCGCAGAGCGGCGAGAGAAGCGGCCAGTTCTTTCGCTTTGGTTCGAGCGGCAATCACGGCAGGTTCGCCCGCTGCTTTCTGGTCCTGTGCTTCATCCGCCAGCTTTTGTTGCTGAACGATGGTCTGCTCCAGATCTTCTTCCGCATACACGCACGGAGCCAGCAGCAACAGACTCAGATTGACGATCAGAACGTTGATCATACGCTGCATGGAGCGATCCTTAGTCTCTAGTGATGAGGATTGTCGACAGGTGCGGAATCTTCACAATCCAAACCAGTCACATCGCAGGGCGGGAATAACAGGCAGGTGGGGCAGCCCCATTTGGAATCAGCATCGCCCGATGTGAACCCACTGTCAAGCGCCGACAAAGCCCTCACAGGGTTGCAAACCGGCAAATTTTGCCGTTCAAAGGCAGAATCAGAGAGAACAGCTCAACATCATCTGCGGAAATTGACTCAAAAACACCATTTTTCGGCCAAACTTGGGTAACTGCGGTAAAAGGAAGAGGCTCGAAGCAACCTCACTTGCCTAGATGCCCCTCATCGACACTTTCGAATCATGGGCTCGGAACCAGCGGCCGATACGAACACAAGGGTGAGTTCCATTGGCCGGGGAATGGCCAGGGCGTCAGTGAAGGCTGAGTCAGTCTCACATGCAAGACACGGATGAACGACGCCCGGTTAACGTCTCCTGCAATGGCACGAGGTCGTTGAATACTCGTTTGTTTTGAAAGTACTGCAGATGCCAACGACTGAACTATTTTCTGAACCAATCGATACGATTCATCGAACTCAAGTGGGTGTCGCTCCCCTCGGATCATCGCATTCATATCCGCTGGCCCCCGTCGGTGCCCCTCCGCAGGCCAATAACACAGTCGCCTGGGCTGAGGACGTTCCTCCGCTGCAGGCAGCCCCCGCTCCAGCCCCCTGCAGCCCTCGCACCGTCAGTGATACCGGTCTTTCCATGGGCCAGTTGACCGATCTGTTGCTCAAGACACTGTATGTTCATGGTGTGCTGCAAGGTTCCGATCTTTCGAAGCTGCTGCGCCTACCGCTGGATGTCGTGGAAGAACCATTGCTGATGTTGCGAGACCAGCGTCTCGTGGAAGCGGGAAGCGGGGACGTTCTCGGCAGCGTGACATTCAAATTTGCCCTGACGGAAAACGGACGAATCCGAGCGCGTGAGGCAGTGGAAAACTGCCGTTACGTCGGGCCCGCTCCGGTGCCGCTGGCGCAGTACATTGAACAGTGCCACGTGCAAAGCGTAGCAGGGACACGCTGCAATCCGGTTTCGCTGCGTGCCGCATTCAAGGACTACGTCATCCGCCCATCGCTGCTCGATGAGTTGGGTCCCGCCGTCTGCAGCGGCAAATCGCTATTCCTCTATGGTCCTCCCGGAAATGGCAAGACTGTCATTGCGAAGGGTCTGGGACGGTTCCTGAGTCAGTTCTGCGGGGAAATCTATGTCCCGTACGCGATCCTCGCGGACAATAACATCATCACGTTCTACGATCCCGGGATTCACCAGACGACCGACGATGCAGATCAGGGATTCCGACGCTCGGGGCCCAATGGGGAAGGTTCGCAAGCCCTTCCGGATGGAGCCGTCGATCGCCGCTGGCGCAGAATCAAGCGTCCCGTCGTATTGACCGGCAGCGAACTGACGCTCGATCTCATGGAACTGAAGTACAACCGGCTGGCGAACTTCTACAATGCACCGATGCATATTAAAGCCAATGGCGGAATGTTCCTGATCGATGACATCGGTCGCCAGACAATTTCAGCACGAGACCTGCTGAACCGCTGGACGGTTCCTCTGGAGGAAAGTGCCGACTACCTGACGCTGTCCACCGGTCGGAAATGTATGCTCCCGCTCGAGCAGCTCACGATCTTCGCAACCAACCTCGACACGAAAGAGGTCGTCGATGAGGCCTTCCTGCGGCGGACAAAACACAAACTTCAGGTCAATTCCCCAACGCGTGAACTGTATACAGTGATCTTCCAGATGGCCTGCCGCCAGCGGGACATCGCCTACGACGAAGCCATCGTCAACACCCTGTTCGAAAATTACTACGATCGAGGACGAGCCCCCCGCGCGAGTGATCCGCGAGACCTGCTGGAAATGGCACGCTCAATCTGCCGCTTCCACGAGGTCCCCGTGAACCTGTCGATCGACCTGATCCACGAATGCGCGAAAAACTTCTTCGGGACGATGTAAGCCCTCGGAGCCTCGGCTTGTTGCAAGTGGAACGGATCGTTCTCCAGAGTTTATTGCCTCGACAACCCCATGAATCATAGTGAGTCGCGAAACCCAAGCTGATTTCGGTAAGCCTCGTCGAGGCTGATAACCAGCGATTCACTTGCAAGCGAATGCGATTGCGAGTGAAGCATGTCCCTATGTTGGTCCGCATGGCTCAGTCATTCAGCGGCTGTGAACTTCTGAGATAGGCGAACAGGTTTCTGAGCTGCTCTTCACTCAAGTCCTTGAGCTGACCTTCGGGCATCAGCGACTTGCGAGATTTGTTCAATTCTTCCAGTTCCGAGCGTTCGAGCGAAATCGTCTGCCCATCAGGACTTCGCAGTGTCACCGTTTGCGGATCCTGCTCGACCAGAAATCCGGTCACGACACGGCCATCCTTCAAGACTGCCACTTGCGTTTCAAACCCTTCGCGAATCTCGGCACTGGGGTTCACGATGTGCAGCAGCATCTGGCGGATATCGTCCCGTTTGTACGTCGTCAGATCGGGACCGATCTTTCCACCGTCTGCATGCAATGTGTGACATTTGCCGCACATCTGCATGTAGATCTTCTTGCCAGGATACGGATCACCCGCACCGACCAGCACGGTCGCATACTGTTCCATCATCTGCTGCATGTCGGCGCTGGTTGCCCCTTCGACACTGCCCCAGTGCTTGTCGATCAACTGAGCGACTCGATCATCGCGATGGACTGTCATTCGTCTGACGGTGTCCAGTGGCAATGACGCCGCAACGATGTCTCCCCGATCGACGGCGTCCAGCAGACTCAACGCCCAGGCCCTGCGACTGACCAGAAGCGATTGAGCGACAGCCCGCACGTCTTCATTGAAGTTGCCGTATTGTTCAAGGACCGCCTGAGCAATTTCGGCATCCCCATAGGCCTGTAGCGTGGTGAGGATGGCGGCCTTAAGTCCATCATCGGGAGTCGTCACGAGCGTTTTCAGTAGCACAGGGACGACCTTCGGGTACTTGATCTCACCGAACAGGTTGACGTACTCCGCTCGCTTTCCCGCCGGTGTTTTCTCGTCTTGAATCGCGACTAGCGCTTCTTCCGTGGCGGCCGAATCCCCCTGGCGAATTTTCAGCGACAGCGAACCTCCCCCGGCTGCGGAAAGTGCGGTCACCAGTTCCGCCGGAACGTTATTCAAGGATCGTCCCTGGAACGCTTCTTCAAATCCCTGCATGAGTCCCTTCGTCGTTTCTGCGGTGGGGGATGCCTTCAACAGCTGGGCACAAATCGCCAGGTCCGAACGCTGGCCCGTTGCTGCGAACCGTCGCATCAACCGCGGCAGAATCTCTTTTTGAACCAGAGGACGTGTCCAGAGGGCACGATCTTCAAACAGCCGCAGCAAGGGCTCCTCGCCCGTCCTCTTCCCGGCGGCACGGCGTTCTATTTCCGCCAGATTTGTCTGCGGACTGATCGCGGTGAGAGCTGCGGGGGATGCAGGGTCGATGGTCGATTCTAAACCCCACCAGATCATCAGCGGCTGACGGGGATCCGCCAGATCCTCATCCCGCATCATCAGATTTTTCAGAATCGGCAGGGATTGCTCTGGTGGCAGTCGTTTGGCTGAAGCGGCCAACTGACAGCGCACTTCGATG
>NZ_DASWWZ010000453.1:0-11177 GCF_036405755.1 Schlesneria sp. | reverse complement strand
TCATCGGCAATGCCGGTGACATCCCTTCGTCGTTTCCGGAACGCCATCGGTCGATACCCCTTGCGGACGAGTCCCGCAGCTGGGAAGCGTTCGCCGCCCCGGCCCCGACTTGCGGTATCACCCGCATTCCGTTCGGTGTGGCGCTGACTGACCCGTTTGCTTACTGCGGTTGCGGAACCGTGGCATCCTTGCGAGACAGGAACTTGGGGGGTGGGGGTGAATCGCTGGAATCCAGGGCCAGCGGCTGCTGTTCGTCCTCGGAAAGCTGCAAGCTGGCGGGCATGTTGTCCGGCTGATCGTTCACCCGGCGGATATCGGCTCCCACCTGATTCAGCTTGTTCTCGAGACGTTCATAGCCCCGATCGAGATGATAAACCCGTCGAATCACGGATTCTCCGTCTGCTGCGAGTGCCGCGAGCAAAAGTGCGGCGCTCGCCCGCAGGTCAGACGCCATCACGCAGGCACCGGTGAGATTCGGAGTTCCGCTGACAATCGAGCTGGCCCCTTCACGGCGCACATTCGCCCCCATTCGCATCAGTTCAGGAATGTGCATGAACCGGTCGGGAAAGACCTTGTCCGTAACAATGCTGATTCCTTCTGCTAGCGAGAGCAGGGCCGTGAACTGAGCCTGGACGTCCGTGGGGATGCCAGGATAGGGGAGCGCTGTGATATCGAGCGGCCGCAGTCTCTCGGGGGCGGTGACAATCGCCGTTCTGTCATGCGTCTCGACCATAATCCCGATTGTGCGGAGTGCATCAATGACCGCCGCGAGATGGGTCGGATCGAGGTTTTCGATCTGCAATCGGCCCCCGGAAATGGCCCCTGCGATCAGTAGCGTGGCCGCTTCAATTCGATCCGGGATCACCGTGTGTTCCACTGCCGAGAGATGAGAGACCCCCTCGATGCGTAAAAACGGAGTTCCCAGCCCTTCGATTTTCGCCCCCATGGCGTTCAGGTACCGTCCCAGATCGACGACTTCCGGTTCACATGCGGCGGCAGAAATGGTCGTCGTTCCGTGAGCGAAAACAGCGGCACACATGACGTTGCACGTACCAGTGACCGTACTGCCGAACGAGCCCCCCAGATAGATATCGGCACCAGTCAGCTTGTCAGCCCGAGCGAAGACATATCCGCGGTCGATCGTGATCTGGGCCCCCAGCGCCCGCAGCCCCTTCAGATGAAGATCAATCGGCCGGTGCCCGATGTTGCACCCTCCCGGCAGCGAGACGCAGGCACGACCTCGCCGACCGAGCAGCGGTCCCAGGACACAGACACTGGCACGCATTCGCCTGACAAGTTCATAGTCCGCCAGACAACGCTGCTCGTCACACACAGTCAGGGCTAACGCCCCGTCAGGGCGACGATCGACCGACATCCCCAGCGAACGGAGCACACTTGAGAGGGTAGTGACGTCAACCAGATCGGGAACACCGTGCAGAACGGAAGTCCCTTCGGCGACCAGGGCCGCAGCCATGATCGGCAGAGCGGCGTTTTTGGCTCCACTCACCCGAACGCGACCACGCAGGGGGCGACCTCCACGCACGACAAGCATGTCCATCCCTGGACCTCCCTCAAGTAACCTGCATCCGTTCCGGCCTGTTGAAACAGCGTCAACTGTTTGCGGCAGCACGAAGCGATGCGACCCGGCCTTCCTGGCTGACAAGCCCCTGTATGCTACCAGAGAAAGTCCCGCCCGGAAGTCTCGACAATCCCGATCCACAACTTTTCATCTTCATTCACGTACCGTACAGTGGACTGTGTGTGAAAGACAAAGGATGCTGAGATTTCCCTGTTCGGGAAACAACCCGCATCAATTGATGCGTGATTCGGGCCGGCTGACCGGTGTCGTGACTGATTTGCGAGTAGGAAAGGGCCTGCCTTGGCTGAAAAGAAACCGGATTTCGACGAATTTCTGGAGCGGTTTCGGAAACATCGCGAATTGATGATCGAAGAATTACACAAGGTCATCGTCGGCCAGGATGCCGTGATCGAGCAGATTCTCGCGGCCATTTTCACAGGGGGGCATTGCCTGCTGGTGGGTGTCCCCGGTCTGGCGAAGACACTGACCGTCTCGACGATTGCTCAAATTCTGGATGTCCAGTTCAAGCGGATCCAGTTCACTCCCGACCTGATGCCCTCCGACATCACCGGCACCAATGTGCTCGACGAAAACGATGCGGGACGCCGCGAGTTTCGTTTTGTCGAAGGCCCGGTCTTCACCAACGTGCTGCTGGCGGACGAAATCAACCGTACGCCCCCCAAGACCCAGGCGGCTCTTCTGCAGGCGATGCAGGAAAAGGAAGTCACGGTCGGCCAGACAACTTACCGCCTTCCCGAACCCTTCTTCGTTATTGCGACACAAAACCCGATTGAGCAGGAAGGAACGTATCCTCTCCCGGAAGCACAGCTCGACCGTTTCATGTTTAACGTGAAAGTCGACTACCCGAATCTGGCGGAAGAAGAGCAGATTCTGCATGCCGCGAACTCGACCGAACGTCAGGAAGTTCGCAAAGTTCTTTCCGCGAAATCGATTCTGTACCTGCAGAAGCAGATCCACGCGATCGAAATCGGCCCCCTGACGGTCAACTATGTGGCTCGCCTGGTCCGGGCGACACGGCCGCTCGATGAAAGCGCTCCGAAGTTCGTTCGCGAGCTGGTCGACTGGGGAGCCGGTCCCCGCGCCGGACAGTTCCTCATTTCCGGCGGCAAAGCGCTGGCCGCGATGGACGGACGCCCGAGTGTGTCCATCGACGACATCCGCCGGGTCGCGATTCCAGTGCTCCGTCATCGCCTGGCCACGAATTTTCAGGCTCAGGCGGAAGGAATGACGCCGGAATCGGTGGTCGCCCGGCTGCTGGACGAAGTTCCGGAACCGAAAATCCCGAAGTACGTGTGACCTCACGCCGCATCCCTGCCTGTCACCAGATAGCTACAGGCGGAACCACATCGACCGGAGGCAGCGTTGTACTGAAGGCAGGCGACACCGAAAAACGCGAAGGCGAAATGCCGGGGTGAACGTCACGCAGCATGATTTTGCAAGTGAGTTTACCCGTTGTAGCCGATAATCCCTCGCCGAGGGTGCGTCCACACTTTCCGAAATCAGGATGTGCTGCTATCTTCTCGGGCTCGAATAATCCGGCCATTGCCGGCACATTGGCATTAGTCCCATAAGGGGTTCGACATGAAACAAGTGAAGTTGACGACGAAGCAGAAACGAGATCGTCGCTGGAAGATCAAGCGACGCAAGATCCGTAAGCAGAAGTACGGTAAGTAATTGTGACGCCGCGAACTGGCAGGGAGAGCCACTCATTCCGCCAGTTTGTCAGGCCTTCGATTTCTTCCGTTGAAACGAGATCTCGGACAAGCTTCCACAGAACGCAGGCTGCTTTCGGGTGCCGCGTTGTGTACGAGGCTGTTCTGGTATAATATTTGGCCACTTTCGGCCGGAACCGAACAGAAATTCTGGTGCGGTTTCTCGAACCAAAATGACAACGTGCGGCATTGTTCGCCGTCTCAACACAAAGGAAGCAAAAATGGCGAAGAATACTCGCAAGGTTAACAAGGCCAACCACGGTTCACGTCCTGCCAGCTCGAAGGCCCGCAAAGCCCGCCGACGCAAGCTGGGTGTGTGATCACACTGAGGTAGTGCCTGCCATCACCGGGGGTTAAGCCCGGTTGGCTGATACTCGGGGTGTTCGGCTGCGTCGGACTTTTGTGCGTTTTGCGGCGAGTACCGCGGACGTGCTGACTGCGAACCGGCCGCAAAGCTGACAAACCCCTTGAAACAACGAAAAACAGGAGCAAGGCAATAACTGCCTCGCTCCTGTTTTTCGTTTTTAGGGGTCGTTCCAAACGAGATCAGCCTGTACAGGACCCGAATCTCGGGCCCGTGAATCCTGCAATCACTCACCCGGCTCGACGCTCTTCAACGACTCCCCCCGTGGGATGCCGCGAAGGAAGATAGATCGGCTTAACGCCTCGCTTCTCGAAGAGTTGAGCGTAGTGCAGGTGACTGGTGAAGACCAGCAGTTGCTGACCGTCGCGTGTGAAGTCCAGTAACGTGTCGACCGCCGCTTCAGACCGGTCCTGGTCGAAGTTCACAGTCACATCGTCCAGCACCATCGGCAGATCGATGCCATTCTTCGCAAAGGCTTTCACCATCGCCAGGCGGATCGACAGGAACAATTGCTCGCGCGTTCCGCCGCTCAAGCGTTCCGCTGGCCGTGATTCATTCTTGTCATCATCGACGAAAAGCTGCTTTCGGCCGAGCGGCGTCCAGAGGTGGTGATACTTGCCGAGTGTCAGCTTCTGCAGGAAGGGGATTGCGGCTGCCAGCATTTCGGGCTGGTTGGCCTGCTCGAACTGAGCCGCCACTTCCTCGATCGCTTCTTCCGACAACGACGCGGCGAACCAGGTATGCCATGCCGAATGCAGTTCTGATTCGACCTGTGCCAGCTCTCGCCGGATGCGGGTGCCGCGTCGGTCCTGTTCGAGCTGTTTCGATTCCTGCTTGATCGTTCCGATTTGCTCGAATGTCTGCTGAAGAAGCCGGTCCAGCTCATCATGTTCGTCATTGAACTGCTTGATCAGCGCGGCTGCGTCCTTGGGGTTGTACCTCAAGAGATCTTCTTCAACGACAGCCAGGTCCGGGTTGGACTGCACCAGATGCTCGAGCTCGCGCGTCGACTGTTCCAGCAGGGATTCGACTTTCTTCCGCCGTTCCATCAATTCCAGCCGATGCTCTAACTGCGAACGATGCGTCACACCAGCCAGCGCCAGCAAGGCATCGTGATTCTTGGTCAGCACATCGATCTTGCGCTGAAAGTCGACCGCTTCCCGCCGTCGTTGAACATGCAGTTTTCGCAGCTGAGACCGTTCATGGACCAGTTCACGAGCGGTTCGCAGCTCCGTTTCCCATAGATCGACCACTTCGGACGGATTCGAGTAGTTCAGCGACGGTCGCTGCATGCGGTGGCCCAGCTCTTCGACCTGCTTCTGGAATCGATCGAAGGACCGGCGAATTTCGCGAGACTGCTCCACAACCGCGAGATGTTTCTTCCGCCGGTCGCGGGCGACGATGACTTGTTTCCAGTGTTCGATGGCGGCATCGACATTGACGGTCTCATCCAAACCAAGGTTCGAGAGAGCCTGACACCAGTTTTTCCGGGCGTTTGCGAGTTCCCGCTGCTGAATCTGCAACTTTCCGCGGAATGCACTCAGCCTGCGCCGGAGCTGCAGCACCTGGGTGTACTCGCGCTGCACCCGTTCCAGATCGGCAGTTCGGCGTGATGCCTTCGCCAGTAGCTCTCCACTGGCGAACTGCTGCGGTGCCACTTCCGCCCCGACCCAGGGACGTAATCCATTCTGATCAATGAAGGTCTGAATGTGACGGAGAATGGTCCAGCGATTGGTCTCAATTTCGCGGCGCTGATCGCGCAGTTGAGAGACCTGTTCCTGCAGATGGTGCTCAAAGTGCGTTCGGAAGGCCCAGGCGGTGGCCCCGGCGAAAACCGACAGGACGATGAAGACCAGACCCACCAGCCAGCCGGTATAAACGGCGGCATAGGCCCCCGCGACAAACAGGGCGAATCCGGCGATGGTGAACCACGCCAGAATTCCATAAATCCAGTTGGGGATGCCATGGCGATCGTGCAGACGTTCGAGTTGTTCATCGATCCCGAAGGTCTGGTGTTCGAGTTGTGTCTCTTTGGAATGCCACCGACCGAGATCGACAAGTCCCTCGAATCGCTTCTGTGCAACATCGATCGATTCATTCAAGGATTCTGCCGGAACTCCATGCTCCTGAAGTTCCGTTCGCAGTGCCATTTCCTTGTCGCGATTCAGGCCATTTGCCTTGCGATATCGGCGCTGCATCCGACGGGTTTTCGTCCCGATCGATTCGTAATCACGAGCCGTTTTGATGAACAGCGCAGTGGCTTCCGGAGAATCCTGCACCGCATCCAGCCGCTCCATCGTCCAGTGCGAACCCAGATTCGTGAGCAGACCATTTAAGACCTGCTGCTGCTTCGCGGCCTCTGCCTCGAGTTCGTGAACCCGCGGCTCGACGTCCTTCGTCAGGGCCCGCTGTTCGACGAGGATCTGGATGGCCCCCGAGAACCGTCGGATTTCAGGATCAATGCGAATCGAAGCGAGCTTCTGATTGATCTGTGAGACTTCTGCCAAAAGCGACTCACGGGAACGGACAGCCGAGTTGATGTCCATTTCAAGCCGCTCAAGGCGTGTCACTCCGTCCGCAGGAAAGGCGCTGAAGTCAGGAAGCTGATTGAGTTCATGCCGATATTCCCGGCAGCGCGACCAGGGTGGATGGACCTTTTCCAGATGCCCGTAACCCCGGATCTTGGCCTGAAGCTCTGTCTGCCGACTCCGCTGCTTGACCACCCGTTCGTCGAGTTCCGATTTTTTACGCAGCAGTTCTCGGTATCGATCGCGCTGCCGGGCGGTGCTTCCCGTCTGCCGTGACAGTTCTTCGCGACGTTTCAACAGTTGTGCGATGACGGAATCACCGTTGGCAGTCAGTAACCGATTGAGTTCCTGGTTTGCGCGGTTGGGAAGTTCCATCAGCACGCGTCCCTGAGGTCCCAGGGTCATGCCGTAAAGATGGTCACCAACCTGATCAGCGGTCAGCGTGGCAAACTGCTGAAGTTCGGGAAGTCCGACAGCGAAAACCGATTCGAACAGCTTTTCATCCGTTGAGGCGAGCAATTCTTCCATGAAGGCGGAGGTGGATTCGCCATTGGGGATCCCATTGACGGACAGAATGCCGGAATCCTCACCATAGCCCGTTCGTCGAATCTCGTACTGGTTTGATCGGTGTTCGACACGCAAGAGCCCCGACTGTGCTTCGCGACGTGCTTTTTTCTTGAGGCCCGTCAGTTGTTCGTCCGGAGGAAAACCGTAAAGCACACCACGAATGAATCGCAGCAGCGTGGTCTTACCCGCTTCGTTGGGGCCGTAAAAGACGGTCAGTCCTTCGCGATTCAAAGGCTGCTGGTAATCTTGCCAGACGCCGAATCGTTCGATCTCAATCCCAGTGATCCGCATCAGTGTTTTCTCTCACGGCGATGAATGAGGCAGTGTGTTGACGCAGCGTTACACGGAATTCGCTCAACCAACGCAGGTGGGTCACACCTCTAAACTTGTTTCATCTAAGCTTGTTTCATCGTTTTCATTCAGGCCGCTCAGACGAACCTCACCCGCTGTGAGTGCTGCCGCCGCCTGGGTTTTCTCGTTCCAATCATCGTTCTTCATCACTTCAATCCGTCTGTCACCGGGCCGGGATATCGGCGTCGGTCACGGACTACTTCTTTCCGATATTCGAACACCATTTCCAGCCGAGTTGCTGTGCCAGTTGAGTCACCTGCTCGGTCGGAATCGCTTCGGCCCATTCTTCCCACCGGGTTGACTTCAGGACCTCTTCCACTCGGGCTTCCGTAATCCACCGTGAAAAAGCCTGGGGATTGGCAGGAGCCCGACGTTCCAACGCCAGCAGATACTCGGTCAACACTTCACGATGGGCCGGTTCGATAATGGTCAGGTCCAGTTCCAGCGGGCGCACCCGATGGACATACCGCAGCCCTTCGTACTGGTCGGTCAGTTCCGTCAGTGCCGATGCCAGATCGGCCGCCATCGCGTCCGTCTCCCAGCCTCGTGCGTCACCCGATTCACGATCGAGCTTCCAGTCGATGATCCGGACATTTTCGCCCTCGATCAGCGGCAGTCGCTCCAGTTGTGCGACCATCCGTTCGAGCAAGTCGTCACGGCTGTTGACATGATCCACCAGTTGCACGAGGGATTCCCAGCGAACAGGAGCCGTGGGAATGGCGATCTGCTTCGTCTTCTTCTGACCGTCGACTTCCAGCAGTGTCACGCCACGTATACCGGTGTCGCTCGCGCTCATTCCCTGCGGTGCAGCCTGTGCTAAGACATGACCGTCAATCAGAGGGAGCGATTCGGTGTCCGTTCCGGCAGGACACAGCAGGCAATCCAGTGCAGCGAAGCGAGTCGTCGACAGCCGCGGCCGATCGCGCCGGTCGGTCGACCGATCGGAAATCAGCATCCCCACCACCAGCGGGCGTCCACTTTGCGGATCCCCCCGATCTCCCAGCAGGCGTGTCAGCTCTTCCGGTTCGATGGATGTCTCTGGTGTGACGGGCAAGAGAAGTGCCAGCAGCCTTCCTTTGTCGATCAGTTCCACCGGGGCCTCGCGAGGTTCCAGCAGAAGATTGACATTCTCAGGCAGTGTGGGGATTTCTTGCCATGCCGTAGCGGGGTCCATGCGGCCCGGGGTCACGAAGACGGGAATCTGACGTTCGGCCAGCCGCGTGAAGCCTTCGCGAAGAGCGACTTCTGCGGCGAGACTGGGATAACCGGCGTCGAACGTGTTGCCGGTGATGAGCAATCCTTCGACATCTTTTTCGAGACACTTGGCAATGATTCGATCGAACGCGGTGATCGTGGCGAGTTCCACGATCTCGCGGACATCCTCATTCAGTGTGCCCGGTCCACGCAAAGGGCAGTCCAGCTGCAAATTCGCAGCATGAATTAAGCGAAGTGGTTTTGTCACCCTCACGGCATCCCTTCCGATACAACCGTCTTCGACCTGTCGTTTGTCGAACTGATCCGCGCTGACCTGCGTATTCCTCCCGTGCGTCCCCTGTTTCGATGACCGAACTTCAGTACGACGCTGCACGCGGTCCCTGCGCGGATACCCGAGAGTGTACTATCGACACAACCATCGGAAAACCCCGAAACACCCCAAATCAGCATCGTTACGCACAAATCCACCAGTTTATCAGGACGGGTTGTTCTCCCCGTTTGGGGCTTCGTCGGACACGGTGCGCAGGTAGAGCGCTTCGACCTTGGCACGAGCCCAGGGCGTTTTCCGCAAGAAGCGTAAGCTCGATTTCATACTGGGATCGAACAGGAAGCAGCGGACCGGAATGAATTGAGCCAACCCATCCCAGCCGTATTCGCGTTCCAGCCTTTCGAGCATCACGGCGAGCGTTACACCATGCAACGGATCATTGGGGTGTGTCGAGTTCACTACGCAAGTCCATCTGTTCAATCAAGTAGGCAGTCTCTCACCGAAATCGTAGGAAACATGAGAAAAAACCGCAAATTGTCGCGGGATTCGATGAAAAGGAGGCCAGTAAACCGTTCGGAACCGCCGATATTGATCTGTAGTGATCGCCAGTGACAGATGTCCGACTACTCTGGAAGGTTGGCCCATGGATCGTCGCACATTCTGCTTGGACTGCGTTAGAGCCGGACTGCTGGTTGGAGTCACGGGAAGTCTGTCCCGTGCCGCCCCCAAGACCTCGGGGACATCCAAGGTCTCGGCCCCCTCAAAAGTCGCAACCCCGTCGAAGGTCGCAACACCAAAGGTGAAGTGGCAAAAAAATCTGCAGGCCGCTCAAAAGATTGCGATCGAGCAGAACAAGCCGCTGATGATTGTCTTCGGAGCGACCTGGTGCTCGTTCTGTCACAAACTCGACCGTGAAACATTCAGCGATAAACGGATCGTGACTCTGATTGAGAGTCAATTTATCCCCGTTTACCTCGATTACGACAAAGAAAAGAAAGTGGTCAAAATGCTGCACGTTGAAAAACTGCCCAGCACAGTTTTTCTGACGCCGCAGGCTGACTTCATCCACAAGGCCGAAGGCTTCGCGAACGTCAAAGCATTTCAGCAGACGGTCGCGACCGTTCTGGATAAACGTTCCGAAATTCAGCAGGCCGGATCCGCGACGCTCGAACGCTGACGCAGCGATGTCGGCGGCACTAACCTTCTCTTGCGATGAAGAGATCCCGCGGGGGCTTCTCGGCGGAACCCGGCCCACCTGTTCGCAATGGACTTTGCCTGATCAACAGGCCCCGCTGTCAGGCGTTTCTGAAAACAGCCCCTTTGATGAAAGAAGGTGGCATCTCTCGCATCCCGCGCAATAATCCGCGACAATCCGGATCGGAAGAAATTACGTACTCCGGTCACGTCGCTTAGTTGTTGCATTGGGAGTTGTGGGGATGAAACTGTCGGGGAAGAATGTTCTGGTTACCGGGGCTTCTCGAGGAATCGGTCGCGGATGCGCGATTGAGTTGGGTCGGGCCGGTGCGAATGTCGCCATCAACTACTTCTCACACGCCGGTGAAGCGGAAGAAGTGGCCAAGGAGATTCGGGGATTTGGCGGCAAAGCCATCACCCTTCAGGGGGATGTCGCGAATCGTGAACGGGTCGAAGAAATGGTTGCCGAAACGGCAAAAGCATTCGGACAACTTGACCTGTTCGTTTCAAACGCCGTCTACTCCGACCGACAACTGATGCTCGAAGCGGATCTGGAAGGATTCCGTAAAACCATCGACGTCGGCATGTGGGGTGCCTTCTACGGTGTTCGCGCCGCCGCACTGCAGATGGTCAAGCAAAACTCGGGTGGCTCGATTGTGGTGATCAGTTCGCCTCATGCCGTGATCCCCATCCCGACCGCCATGGCCTATAACATGGCCAAGGCCGCGATCGACCACATGGCACGCACGGCCGCAATCGAACTCGCACCGCACCGCATCCGAGTCAACATTGTTCATCCAGGCTGGATCGACACACCGGGTGAGCGCAAGTTCTTCACCGAAGAACAGATCGCCGCCGGCGCTCAGACTCTTCCCTGGAAGCGACTGGGTCGCCCCGACGAAATCGGCAAGGGCGTGGCTTATATCCTGAGTGACGACGCCGACTATATGACCGGCAGCACGGTCACGATCGATGGGGGTGTCAGTCTCCCCTGGTGGTCCAACCGGGCAGAAGGTTCCATGTAGTCGTGTCCCCTTCACAATCCCGCCGCTCGTACCGCGGCGGGATTCTCTGTACGCTCAAGGATCTCTGAATGACAGCCAGGTCACATCGGACACTGCTCCGGTGTGACCAACACCTACGCGACAACAGTGTTAATGGACATAATTCAACGATTTCTGGCGTGGTATCTTGGCCTGCGTGCTCCTCGACCGGGCGAAGGGACAGCGTGGAGATTCGACTGGCACTGGCCGGAACCCCAATGGGCGGTCCTGGTCGGTGCTGTCATCGTGGTTGTGTTCGTGGTCAGTATTTATCGCCGCGAAGCGACCTCTGTCGGCTGGGTCAACCGGAGCCTGCTGACGGGTCTCAGACTGGC
>NZ_DASWWZ010000452.1:0-5371 GCF_036405755.1 Schlesneria sp. | reverse complement strand
TCCGTCCATCATCTCCGGAAAACCGGTGTACTGAGCAACGTCGATGACCGGAATACCGGCGGTTTCAAGGGCTTGACGCGTCCCACCGGTCGAGAGCAATTCAAAACCCAGCTGTACAAGCTGCTGGGCAAAGTGGACAAGCCCCTGCTTATTGCTGAGACTGATCAAGGCACGTCGCGAACTCACTGTCATGGATCCAACTTTCGACTGGCGGAAAAACCGTCAACTGCGGCAAGAGTAAACAAATTCTGATGGATAAGACATCCATTCCTTCAGTTGCCAATCATACAAAAAACTCGGACAGGATTCTTTCGTACGCAGGTCTGTTGGAACGATCATTCGAAACCCTGACAGTTTCGCGACGTTCCCAGCGATCTCCTGGAAATGCCCCGAACGTTCATCGAAATTGCCCGGAACCTTCATCTGCTCTTCTTCCGAAGTTGAAGAATCAACTCACTCGCCAAGGATTGCGGGTCTGGACTTGACTTCGGCCATGGGATTTGGGCTGCATCGGTCCAGGTGAAATGACAACATCTCTGACCTGATGAGGGAAACATTCCATGTCACCGTTGAATCGTCGCAGTTTTCTCAGCACATCCCTTGGAGGTCTTGCGGCGGCATCTGCCTGCCATCCTTCGCTTTTGGCACAGGACTCAAGCTCACTCGCAGAGGCGTCGAACCCTGCGGCCTCATTCGCGCCGGATACTCTTTTTCTCACTTGGCAACGAGATCCGACGAGTACGATAACGATCCAGTGGCTGGGGGCTGAGACCAGCGCGAATACTTCCATTCAGTTCGCAACTCTGGACGCCCCTGTCTGGCAGATCGCCAAGACGATCACCAAGCCATACACGAACACTGATCTGAAAGTGTTTCGGTGCGAGTTGACCGGGCTTCAGCCAGGACAAGAATATCAGTTTCAGATTGCCAACGCCGCCGAAGTCTATCGGTTTCGTACCATGCCCGGCAAAGCGACGGATACCTTCCAATTCGTATCAGGAGGCGATTCCGGTGTTGGTCTTCATGCGATCAATACCAACATACTCGCCGCCAGGCAGGAACCGTATTTTGCGTTGATCGCCGGGGATCTCGCCTATGACAATGGACGGTCTCCCGAGACGTTCGCGAAATACCTTCAGAACTATCACGAGCACATGATTGACGCGCAGGGGCGACTGATCCCTATGGTGGCCGCCATGGGGAATCACGAGGTTGATGGCGGTTACAAGAGGCAGAGGCAGGACGCACCTGCCTACCTCAGCTTCTTCGACGGATTCTACCCCGAAAAAACATACGGGGTACTGGACATCGGCGACTATCTCAGCCTCGTCCTGCTGGATACCGACCACATCGCCCCGATTGCCGGCGAACAAACTGACTGGCTCAGGCAAACCCTCGCGGATCGACAAGAACGGCCGCATCTCATCGTTGCCAATCACGTCCCTGCCTATCCCTCATACCGGTCACCACAAGGAGCGAACGACCATCTCGGCACAGGGGAAGAGCAGCGAAAACACTGGTGCCCATTGTTCGAGCAGTACAATGTTGACGTGGTTCTCGAACACCACGATCACACCTTCAAAAGAACGCATCCTCTGACGAACGGATTGCGCGACAAACATGGTGTGCTTTACCTGGGTGATGGATCATGGGGCCAACTCCGCGTCCCGAAAACTCCTGAAGAACGCCCCTACCTCGCCGCAGTCAGTTCCGCATACCACATGACGGTCCATCGACTGGAAGGTGATCAGCGGTTCCATATGGCTATGGAACAATCAGGCAAAATCGCCGATGTCTGTATGACAACGAGTAAGCGTCCTGCAAAACGGGGTTGAGCGCATAACGTTCATGCCGGCCCGCAGCCACGATACATGGAGCTGACAGGGCGGGGGCAATCCAAAACCGGCCCCCCCCGCCCTTGTTGCTGGCAGACCCGGAAATCTGCGAATCAGGTCCTGTCCCAATCACGATTGAAACGAGCCCATCCGCTCGCGCTGAGCAAAAGAGATCACCTGCCCGTCAAACCGTCGGCCATCAGCACCGCTGTAACGACATCCTTCGCGAGCCTGTGCTTCGCAGTTCAATCGTCTGTCGCTGACGCTGCGATTCGACCTGGAACCTTCTCGCCGCTATTTCCGCTCGACTTCCTTGACGTCGATCAAACGCTCCCATTGGGACGGGGGGATCATCCAGGGATCTTTTCTTAGCGGTTCAGTCAGCGGGCGAATCCAGGATCGTTGGTAGTAACCTCTTGGCTCTTTCGACAGATCGACCGTCGGGTCGATGAGTAATTGCGGTTTCCGACCGTTCAACGACGTCAATACAAGAGCTCGAACTTCAAACTCCCGACCGGTCAGTTTCAAATAGTCCTCGGAGATGAAATGCGCGAGATGCAGGATCATTTCAGGGTCACGAACGAATCGAATCTCCTGGTCAGGCGTAATCCACTTTCGCACATCGGGATTCCAGCTCAGCCCCGTTTGGGGATCGGTCACCAGATAGCGAAAGCCGCTCGTCTTCCCTCGCAACATCATCCGCCACGAGAAATGATGTCCCCGTTCGGTCCAGCTGGTGTCTCCCTCTTCCAAAAAATGAACCAGAGGCCATGCGAGGTGAAAGAGGCAACAGAGCCCTGCAAACCCCATCGCCGCAAATCTGCGCCGAAACATCCAGGGGCATGGATCCTCAGCGGAATGAGCTTGATTCAACGTCGCCTCTGCCGGCCTCACTCCCATTTCTAAACGTGAAACAGGCACCTCGTTGAGCGCGGATTCCGCGCTGATCTCGGGATTACCGCGAAGCCCTCTCCCTATCTTCAACAGTCTGTCAAGGGAGGGACGTGGCCAGTCGGGACTGAAGAAGATGGTCGTCGCCACGATCATGAACCAGGGAAAAACGTGAATCGAATCGAAGACCATTGAATTGATCAGATGGAACGCCAGACATATCAGATAAGCAAGACTGCGTGTCCGCTTCCAAATCAGGAGCGGAACGACAAGTAAATCAAATAAAGCTCCCCCCCAGATAAACACCTGAACCACCGACTCCAGCGTCAGCCAGGGGCCAATGAAAGGGAGATCCGACCGGGAAGCCAGCATCTGGCGCAATGGGGCTCCTGCAAACCAATCGTGATTCAGTTTCGCAACTCCCCCGAAGAAATAGGGAAGCCCCACATGAAACCTGAGCAGCCAGACTGACCACGCCGCGATCGATTCCGACCGAAGTGATGGCCACAATATAGAGTCGATCGACCATAAACGGTGGGCGGGGATGAATACCATCAACCACCCTAGCAGCATGAGCAAATAGTAGTGATTCTGATAATTCGTTCGATCGAGCAACAGAAAATACGTAAACAGCAGTGCCAGCGACGGAGTCGTCGCTCGGTAGAGCAGCCCCCCCGCAACGAACAAACCCAGTACGGACATTGCGACAAAAAAAAGTTTCATCCCATTCAGCGAGAATGGCTGAACCCAGTCGAAACCGTAGTAAGTAAAATGAAAATCCGGTTTGACGTACAGTTCGTACGCTCGTCCTGCAACAAGATAATCAATTCCGAGCCACACCATCACCAGACCGAATCCAATTCGAAATACGACTACTGACGCACCATCGACAGGTGTGAAGAGAAATCGCATCCATCTTCGACACCACCCGTCCACGGTGGTTGCTTCTCTCTCAAGGCTCTGCTTCATTGCGCTGTTATCTGCTGTTTGAGCGACCGTTTCTCTTGCCAGCCTGAGGTTCATCTCAATCGACTGGTGGAGGTGACAGACCAATCTCTATCACCTTGTCCGACGGATGATCACCTTCGCGGAATTTCGTTCTCTGCGAGGGGAACAAAAGTTCTATTAAGCTTCTGCGCCGCCCACTGGAAAAGTGATATCCGAAATCATTGGATATCAAGTTTCGAATCCGCGTCATCCGCAGCAGCACCGCCTGTCAATCTGACCGGGCGGCCGTTTCCCTTCTTCGCTGGTTTCGCTGGCAGCGTTACGTTGATGGTGTTGGTCTGACCCGCAACGATCTCAACTTCCATCACATTCTTCTCGGAATTGGTGGCGCAATCACAGCTCACGCTTGCATCACCTCCAACTCGAACTCGATGCTTACCAATCACGGCACCGTCATTTCGTCCATACGTCGACAATTGAAACGCACCATCGTGATCGCTAAATGCAAACCCCTGCTTACCGACTTTGGCTGATTTCCCAACTACCATCGGCTCGAAATAGACTTGAACATTTTCGACGGGCTCGCCATTGCAAAGTACGACCCCCTCAGTCCGCGCCACTGCGAATCTTTCACTTCCTGACCCGCAGCCAACGCACAAAGGGAACGTGACAGCCACTAATACTGCAATTCTCTTGATCATTATCTCTTCCTTTCATCCCAATCACTCAAGAGGAACAGTTCGTTCCTCGCCTGATGGCGGAAACTGAACTTGATTTGCTCATAAACTCTGACACGGAAGAGATTCCCTGACGGGCTTCTGCTACCTCCAAGCCCCGGCCACAGCATCCGTGTGTTCGATTGCCTCAGTTTCCATGCGAGCTTCGGTATCGCAATCAGCACCGGGTTGCCGCTCGGCACATCCGAGTCAAGCTTTCCTCGAAGTCACAATCCGACTTCATTCCTTATCCATCCCAGGGCATGGCACCATAAATGCCATGCCCCACGCCCTACCCCAGCTCGATCCTGGAATACACCTCGTTGCCTCTCAATACGAGGACTGTCGATTCGAGGAACACGACATCTTGCTACTTAAGAGACTGCATAGGCGCACACGTCGCTTTGGCCAGACTCCTAAAACTCACCGATCGTGTTTCCATCCCGAACACTATAGAGGTTGCAAAGAATCTCGATCGCAACATTCTCGCTCACGAAACGAACCGAACCGTCGCAGAGCGTAAACTGAGCTCCACCGGTGTGATAGCTGAAGGCATTGTCATCGTTATTGGCAAAGTACATCGTGGAAAAGTTAACAGTTGCATTGATCGGAGAGTTTGTCCGCCCGTTCGTCCGTACGGTCTCATCGTTACCACCACCGGGCGCACCGATCCAGATCGGCCAGTCATTGAAGGCCGTCGGCGCGGTCGTTCGGCGCGAAGCAGCACTCGTCGTACTGGTAACATACGTTGACTCTGCCACCGCGATCGTGTTACTCAATCCATCGATCACGTCACGAAATGCCTTCCCGCCCCCTTCCCATTGCTTGTGCATAATGCTGTCATCGCCATAGCAACTTCCACCCGCTGTCTTGTAAGACGAAGTCGCATATCCGACGATCGCCGGATTGCGGGGCGGAATCGATCCCCCCCCCACCAACTGCGAGCCTGGAATCTGCCACGACGCTGGAACCGTCGTGGGG
>NZ_DASWWZ010000451.1:0-7442 GCF_036405755.1 Schlesneria sp. | reverse complement strand
AGGAATTATACGAGCGAACCGGTGCGATGTCGTCGCGATAAGGGACATAGTTCTGTTGTGAGAGTGTGGGATAGCCGGGGGCAAATTCAGATGAGTACCCCGATCCATACGCCCCATACCCCTGCCCATAACCGCCGTAATAACCCTGGCCCGAACCCGTGTAGTATCCCGTGCCATACGATTGTCCGTTCAGAAAGTCTTGCGCATTTGCATTCGGCAACGGAATGGCGAGCAACGCTGCGGCCAATGTGGCTAATCTGAATTGCTTTGCGTTCATGATGATCCCTTTCAGAGACGATTTTTCTTAAGGGGACAGTCGGAAGTAGTGAACCGTCACTTGCAATTCACAACTGACACCCCTGTGTGTGGTTTCTGGCTTCGACCGGAGTCTGGATACCCATGACATCCGGCCATCCACACCGCTCGCTTCGGAACTCACCTTCGTGCTCAAGCTCAGGCGGATTACCGGATTGAGCGGGTTCAGGTCGCCACGTAAGGGGAGCTGGAGTTCTCCGCTGCTCCCAACGAGTGGCACCTGAACTGGCGCGACTCACGAATTCAGAGGTTTCCTCCTAAGGATTTGCAAGTCGGCTAAGAGCGTAAATTGCACTTCGCGTACCATTCAAAAAACGGGGATTCACCACGGTTTTGAACAGGAACTTGGCGATTGCGGGTTCAAATCGACCGGCGGGCAGTCAACGTGGTTCCTGCAGACCGCAGCTCGGTCACATTCGACGAAGAACTCGCCGTTTCGTATTCTGCGGCGGCAAGGCCATCGCTGCTCGACTGCTCGACGTTTGGTGGCCAGACAATGCGGCCCGTATCAAGCCCAACGACGAACGAGCTTCGGCGATGATGTCGGGCGACGACAACACCTGGATGGAACAACAATGAATTTGCATGGACTCCCAATGCCGCCCGGAGTGCTCTCCGGATCTGCCGTTGCCACCAGCATCGCCTTCACGGAAGGACCTGCTTGCGACTCGACCGGCAATCTTTATTTTACGGACATCGTCAACAACCGGATTCTGGTTCTCGAAAAGGGTTCAAAGTATTACCGGGTGTTCCGCGAGCCGAGCGGCCGGGCCAATGGTTTGCTGTTTGACGTTGAAGGGCGTCTGCTGGCCTGCGAAGGGAACGAGTTCTGTCCCAACGACGGGAATCGTCGCATCACCCGGACCGATCTGAGAACGGGGGCTGTCGAGGTCCTGACCGACCGATTTGAAGGGAAACGCTACAACGCGCCGAATGATATCGCGGCCTGTTCCAGCGGCCAGTTGTTCTTCACCGATCCCTGCTATTACGACCGAAGTACGATGGAACTGGATCATGATTCCATCTATCGGATTGATCCCGACGGTCCCGTCACACGAGTGCTGACTCAGCCCGAGATTCAGCGGCCCAACGGAATTGCACTCAGTCCCGACGAACGGACACTGTATGTCGTCGACAGTTGCACGGTCGCAGGGGGGCACCGTCGCATCTGGGCTTTCGATCTCTCAAGCGACGGAACACTCTCGCAGCAGCGTCTCGTCTTCGATTTTGCTCCCGGACGGGGGGGCGATGGTATGTGTGTGGACTCGCAGGGAACCCTCTACATCGCAGCAGGGATCTCCCGTGCCCGTAGCGCGATCGAAACGGACCGGGTCCCCACTGGCATCTATGTAGTTCGCCCGGACGGAACTCTGCTGGGGTGTATTCCGATCGACGAAGACATCGTCACGAACTGCACGTGGGGCGGTCCCGATCTGAAGACGCTCTACGTCACCGCAGGCAAGACCGTCTATCAGATCCAGGTCGAAGTCCCCGGCTGGGTCGTCCATCGCAGTGCTTCGTCCCGCGGTTGATCACGAGAACCACGGCGGAACGGTCGTCAGAGACCATCGGATGCGTTAATCTGGCGACCTCTGAATCGACTCGTTCGGAACGAGCGTATTTGCCAACATCACTGAGGAACGACCGGAATGAAGTGGCATCTTTGCGTTTTCGTCTTGTGTATCTCGCTGTCGTCGACGGTCAGTGCTCAATCGCAGCTTGAGCTGAAGAAGGGCGATCACATCTGCATTGTGGGTGGCACCGTCGCCGAACGCATGCAGCACTACGGCTGGCTCGAAACCTATATTCACGCAAAGTTTCCCGACGCCGAACTTGTCTTTCGCAATCTCGCCTACAGTGGTGATGAGATCAACGGATTCCGCGATCGCAACAAGCGACTCCGTTCGATGGACTTTGGTACGCACGATCAATGGCTGAGCGGCAATGCTCCCTGTCCGCAAGTCGACAAGCTTTCCAAACGTGACGAAGGAAAAGTGCGGGAGAACCGGTTTGAACTGACCAACACCAATGCCGACGTTGTCTTTGCCTTCTACGGCTACAACGAGTCATTTGCCGGTGAAGCAGGCCTCGCAGAATTCAAGGAAAACGTGGATGCCTTCATCAAGCACACCTTGAGCCAGCAGTACAACGGAAAGTCAGCGCCACGCCTCGTCCTGTTCTCGCCGATCGCGCATGAATTTGTCGGCGATCCCAATCTGCTGTCGCGGACACAGGTCGTGGCCGCCAATGCCCGACTCAACATGTATTCTGAAGCCATGGGCCAAGTCGCCCGGGCCAACTCGGTCGTGTTCGTCGACTTGTTCACGCCGACCTTGAAATTGTTTAATGGTGATTCCCCGGTCGTCGGCAATTCTCGTGACAGCAAGGCCCCTGTTGCGACCATCAACGGCGTCCACCAGAACGCTGACGGTGACCGGACGATCGCCCGCGTTGCTGTTCAAGGCCTGTTCAAATCGAAGAGCGAACAGCTCGATTCAGTTCCTGCATCCCGGCTCAGCTCCATTCAGGCTGCGGTCAACGACAAAAACTTCTACTGGTACAACCGCTATCGCGTTACAGACGGCTATTCGACCTACGGTGACCGGGCGTTTCTCAAGTTTTCCGAGGGGCCCGGTGGGTACGGAGACGGACTGTCGAATTACTCCGTCGGCCAGCGTGAACTCGACGTCCTGGATACGCTGACGTCCAACCGTGACAAGGTCGTGTGGGCAGCGGCACAGGGGAAAACGATCAAGCCGGACGATACGAACCTGCCCCAGTTCCTGGAAGTGATTTCCAACAAACCCGGTCCGCTCGAAGGGGGCAAGCACCTGTTCCTTTCGGGGGAAGAAGCAATCAAGAAGATGACGGTTGCTAAGAACATCAAGGTTGAACTGTTCGCTGACGAGTCGATGTTTCCCGAACTGATCAATCCCGTGCAGATGGCCTTTGATACACGCGGTCGTCTGTGGGTGGCGACCTGGCCGACGTATCCGCACTGGAAGCCGACAACGCCCATGAACGACAGCCTGCTGATCCTGGAAGACACCAATCACGACGGCAAGGCTGACAAGTGCCTCACCTTCGCCGGTGACCTGCACAATCCTACTGGCTTTGAATTCTGGGGAGGCGGCGTCCTGGTCGCACAGGGACCGGATCTGCTGTTTCTGAAAGACACGAATGGCGACGACAAATACGATGTGAAGGAACGTGTTGTTCACGGGTTCGACACCGCCGATACGCACCACACGATCAACAGCTTTGCTCTGGATCCGGGTGGCGCGATGTATTTCCAGGAAGGGACATTTCACCATTCGCAGATTGAGTCCCCCTGGGGGGCTCCGCGCCGCGTCGCGAACGGGGCGGTGTTCCGTTATGAACCTCGGTCCCAGAAGACCGACGTCTACGTGACCTACGGATTCGCCAATCCACACGGCCATTCATTTAATGCCTGGGGACAGGACATCGTCGTGGATGGAACCGGTTCTGCTCCATACGACGCGACGCTGATGTCCAGCTTCCTCGAATACCCTCACAAGCACAGTGGCACACCGACGGTCTACAAACAACGCACACGCCCCTGCCCGGCGATTGAATACCTCAGCAGCAGCCACTTTCCTGAAGAGATGCGCGGCAGCCTGCTCGTCGGGAACGTCATCGGGCTCCAGGGAATCCTGCAGTACAAGGTTTTCGAGGACGGAGGGAGTTTCGGGGCGACCGAGTTCCCTGAAACACTGGTCATGTCGAGTGATCCCAATTTCCGTCCTGCCGATATCGAAACGGCACCGGATGGTACAATTTATTTCACCGATTGGCAGAATCCAATCATCGGACACATGCAGCACAACTTGCGTGACCCCAATCGCGACCGGATTCACGGCCGTGTCTACCGCATTCGATACGAGGGACGCGATCTGATCAAACCGATCCCCATTGCTGGTCAACCGATCGGCAAGCTGCTGGACGTTCTGAAAGAGAAAGATGACCGCGTCCGTTCACGAGCGCGCATCGAACTTTCCGCTCGACTCACCGCTGATGTGATTGCGGCGCTGGAACCCTGGCTCGCCCGGCTGGATAAGAATCATGCAGATTACGATCACCATGCACTCGAGGGACTCTGGGTTCACCAGCATCACAATGTGCTTAATACAGCATTGCTGGAACAACTTTTGAAGGCCCGGGATCATCGCGCACGGGCAGCCGCGATTCGTGTGCTGCAGGCTTGGCGGGATCGCGTCAGCAATACTCTGGATCTGCTGAAACAGGCGGCGAACGATGAGGCCCCCCGAGTTCGATTGCAGGCAATCTGGGCGGCCAGCTTCCTGCCGCAGGCGGAAGCGGCCGAAGTTGTGCTGATCGCGCGCGAAAAACCGACAGATGCGTTTATTGACCACATGTCGAAGGAAGTCATGCGGACGCTTCAACCCTATCTGGATCTTGCCAGCCGGGAAAACCGACGTGTGGAATTCACCTCCGATGCCGGTGCCAGGTACTTCCTGAAGAGTCTTACAAATGACCAGCTGCTGAACGAAAAGCGCGACCGACTGGTCTACGTGGAAATGCTGAACCGGCCTGGGCTGCGGGATGAAGCCCGACGCGAGGCCATCGAAGGACTTTCGCGGCTGGACAACAAGCCACAGTTGGCCGTGATTATGGATGCCATCAATACGCTGGACGGAAAGCAGTCGAATGCGGACGTCACCGTGATCTTTGATCTGGTGCGACAACTGACGGGACGAAGTGCCGCGGAACTGACGACGGCTCGTGCGGAACTCGAAAAGCTGGCGACATCCGCAAAGCAACCCATCTTCCGACAGATCGGGTTTGTCTCGTTGATCAATGTCGATGGCACGATCGATAAGTCCTGGGCGCTGGCGACAACCAGTTCAAACCACCTGATTGATTTCGTGAACGCGTTGCCATTGATCAGCGACGCCTCGATTCGGGCCAGTCTGTACGACAAGGTGGTGCCACTGCTTGACGGGCTTCCTGCTTCCATCGCCGGCACGACCTCTAAAGGAACGCTGGGACGCTATGTGCGAGTTGAGTTGCCCGGAAAGGGAACCTTGACACTTGCTGAAGTCGAAGTGCTCAGCGGTGGTGTGAATATCGCTCGCCGGGGCAAAGCGACGCAGAAGAATACCGCTTCGGGGGGGGATGCTTCCCGTGGTATCGATGGGAACAAGTCCGGTGCCTATGGCGATGGCGGGCAGACCCATACCGAAGAGAATACCGCACAGCCGTGGTGGGAAGTCGATCTGGGCGAGGTCTATCCGATCGATCAGATTAACATCTTCAACCGGACCGAGATTCCTGATCGGCTGGACCAGTTCACGTTGAAAGTGCTGGACGACAAGCGGGCTGAAGTCTTCGTCAAAGAGAAGAACCCTGCTCCAAAGGTCAGCGTTTCCTTCACTCTTGAGGGGGGCGGTCCCGAGTCACTTGTCCGTCGTGCCGCCATGCTGGCCCTGACCTACGTTCGCGGACAGGAACCAAGAACGTTCTCACTGCTTCAAAAATTTGTGAAGGAAGATGTAGAACGAAGCACGGCCATTCGTGCTCTTCAGCGACTGCCACAGTCGGCCTGGCCGAAGGATGAAGCGGCGCCGCTGCTGGAGGTGTTGATTGCTTCTATTCAGAAGACCCCCGCGGCCGACCGGACATCTCCAGCGGCCCTGGATGCACTCGAGTTTTCCGACGCACTGACAACGCTGCTGCCGGTGGAAGAGGCGAAGAAGACGCGCGCCATCTTGGGTGAACTGGGCGTTCGCGTCATCAAGATCGGGACGATCTTCGAGAAAATGGCGTTCGATAAGGATCTGGTCGTTGTCGTAGCGGGCAAACCGGTCGAGTTCCTGCTTGAGAACAGTGATCTGATGCCGCACAACTTTGTGATCACTCAGCCAGGGGCACTCGAGGAAATTGGACTGATGTCTGAAGCCAACGCCCAACAACCGGCGTTTGCCGAGCGATACTACGTGCCGCAGTCGGACAAGGTTCTTGCCAAGAGTACCTTACTGCAGCCTCGCGACAGCCAGCGAGTCAGCTTTACGGCACCGCAGCAACCCGGCGTCTATCCCTTTGTGTGTACCTATCCGGGGCACTGGCGGCGCATGTACGGGGCCTTGTATGTCGTCCCGAATCTGGACGAGTATCTCGCCAGCCCGGAACCGTATCTGGCTGCGAATCACATTGAGCCAGTCGACGCATTGCTCAAGGATCGCCGGCCCCGAACCGAGTGGAAGTTTGAAGATCTGTCCGACATTGTTGCGACGCTCGCCGAAAGCCGTGGCCACGGAAACAGCGACGACCATTCGCATGCAACACCCAACTTTGGCAATGGCAAGCAGCTGTTTACGGTGGCCAACTGTGTCGGCTGTCACAGATTCGACGGTGCTGGTCGCGAGTTTGGTCCGGACCTCACGAAGCTCGAACCCAAATGGACCAGTGTCGATATTCTCAAGGAAATTCTTGATCCTTCCGCCAAGATCAATGACAAGTACCAGACCAACGTCATTGAACTGGGGAATGGAAAAGTCGTAACGGGGCTCGTGGTCGAAGAAACCCCCGATGTGATCAAGATCGTCGAAAATCCACTCATTAAGGCCGAACCGATCGAGGTCAAACGGAGTGAGATCGTCGAACGGGAAAAATCCAAAGTTTCCATCATGCCGAAGGGCCTGTTGGACAAACTGACTCGGGACGAAATTCTGGATCTCGTTGCGTACGTGAATTCACGAGGCAACCGGAACCATCCCGTTTACAAAGCGGGTGCCGAAAAAGGTGGACACAAGCACTAGCCCGCCTTGTCGGTCGCGATAGAGGAATCCCTGGCGGCGCTCAGGTGCCGCCGGGGATTCGCCTCTGTGCGCCTGGCATGTTGTGTTTCTCGGAGATGCAAGTTCTCTACGGGCCGTGATGACCGGAACCGTGAGCTGTAGGACAGGGTGCCCGCCGCGAGGCGGGATCTGAAGGGAGCCGAAAGAGAAACTTGGACTCGACGAACAGAAACTGGATACAAGGCCGACGTGGTGGGGTAACCCGGCAGTGGACGGGGATGCCCAATGCTCATCCGGACACTCACGCCGGTAAATCCAGCGAGGCCCAAGGGAAAGAAGCACAACTTA
>NZ_DASWWZ010000450.1:0-11563 GCF_036405755.1 Schlesneria sp. | reverse complement strand
TTACGGCCATCCGGGACAAGCTGCCGAAAGCCCGCGTGATCGGCATTCATTCGTCCGCACGCTGGTCCGGCGAGCCGATGCAGCGTGATGGTGACCATGCGTACGCCATTTATCAGTGCGATTCGCCGCTCGCGATGCGGTTTGCGCTCCGCGAACCGACGAACGACGACACAACGAAGGTGCTGATTACAGCCATCGACGAGAAGGATCTCAGCGACGATATATTATTGCGGCTTGCCAAGCGGCAGCTCTTTCCGATCAAGCCGTGGCAGATCGTCCGCACGTTATTCAACGCCAATGCCATCGATCCACGTTTGTCGGCGCATCCCTGGATCGCCGAGATGCTGCTGGAACTGATTCCGGCCGGGGGCTACCCCCCCGCGCGGGGCGGATTTCTTGATGCCGAAACTGCCTGGCCGCTACTGCTGCGACAGGCGATCGGACTGGGTGATGAAGCTCCCGATCTGACGTCACTATTAAAATGGGCGCAGGACGTACAACGAATCACGCAGTTCCAGAGGGCGTCGGAGGAGTTCCGCATCGGAGCAATCGCCTGGCTGGCTGAGAAGGCTGGCCCCGCGGCTGAAGTTCTGCTGCGAAGCGTGCAACAAACGGAACGTCCCGATGCTGTTCCAGTCGGTCTGGCTGCGGGCGTGGTCTATCACCTGTCCGCCACGGGCAAACTTGATAAAGCGACCGGCAAGTTGGAAGAACGGTATCTTGGGAAGCAGTCTCCCACCGGCGAACTGATGCAGAGATGGAGCAATGCCGCGACCGAAGTCGTGCGAACGCTTCGTCACACGGACCCGAAGCAGTATCGCCAGTTGCTGAACCGGGCCGACGAGATTCTGCGAGAGGTGCAGGCAGACAGCTTTGCCTACCTCAGTGACACGTCAGACCTGGGCTTCGATCAGCGCATGGGTCGATTCGGCGATTGCTTGAGCGGATTGATTGAATCGCGTCGATGGGAAGTTGAGGACGAACTTCAGGCGACGTTTCGGGCGATTCGCGACCACGACAAGACATCGCGAGAGACGGTCCGTCTTGAGCGGGTCGAAATGGCACTGCGTCTGATTCGCTGGCTCGCCGGACGAGCGAATACAAGCACTTCGCCGAAATCTCTGGCCGAAGCCGCCATTGATCATTTGCGTGAGGGAGGTTTCGTTGACTGGGCTCGGTTGAGCCTATGGCGAGGCGAACCTGTGGGCGAATTGTCCGCCGCCTACTCACGGCTGTTTGATGAAGTCCGCACGATCCGTGAACAGCAAGCAAAGATGTTTGCCCGCCTGCTGGCGGACTGGACCGCTGCTGGGTCGAAGGGTGACGAAGTCCTGCCAGCGGAACAGATTCTTGAAAAAGTTGTCGCTCCCTTGGCAACAGACCGGCTGGTGTTGGTGATCGTTGTCGATGGCATGAGCGTCGCCGTCTGCCGGGAATTGATGCGCGACATCGCCGGACATGAGTGGGTGCCGATCTGCGAACAGGGACGCGAATTCAACCGACCGGGGCTGGCGACAATCCCCTCGGTAACCGAGTTCGCTCGGACCAGCCTGCTGTGTGGTCAGTTGCAACAAGGGCATGCGGCCAATGAGGTCACCGGATTTGCCGAGCACTCGGCACTGCTGGCGCAATGTCGCAGCGGATCGCCTCCGGTCTTGTTCCACAAGGCTGGCCTGCAAGAGACAGATGATACAAGTCTCGCGAAGGAAGTTCGGACAGCGATCCAGTCGACCCACCGCCGTGTGGTTGGTGTGGTTATCAATGCCGTTGATGATCATCTGCTCAAGGGAGAACAGATCGACGTCCGTTGGTCACGGGACCAGATCAAGGTTCTTCCGGCCCTTTTGCATGAAGCTCGCGTTGCCAGACGATTGGTCGTTCTGGTTAGCGATCATGGCCACGTGCTCGATTGCCAGTCGCAGGCCAGAACCGGCGACGCCGGGGAACGCTACCGCACAGCTGCGGGCGAGCCCGCCGATGACGAACTGCTCGTGCATGGACATCGCGTGCTGACAGAGGGTCATCGCATCATAGTTCCTTGGAGCGAACGTATCCGTTACGGGATCAAAAAGAACGGCTATCACGGTGGGCTGACGCCACAAGAAATGGTCGTGCCGATTGTGGTGCTGTCGAGTACCGACGATTTCCCGGAAGGCTGGCGCGAACAGCCGATCGACACGCCGGTCTGGTGGGACGAAGTTGCAAGACCAGCACTGGAACAGCGACCTGCGGTACCACAGCTCAAACCAGTAGAACCAAAACCCAGCAAACCACCTGGAACTCTGTTCGACTTGGAATCGGAACTGGAAACCGTCGTGTTGCCATCAGAGACGGTGGTAACCATGCAACCGACCGAGGTCTCGTCCATCCGTCCGGAATGGATTTCGCGTCTTCTGGCATGCGAAGTTTATGAAGACCAGAAGCGTCTTGGTGGGCGAAACCTGCCGACAGACGATGTCTTTGGACAACTGCTGACGGAATTGGATCAGCGCGGCGGCAAGTTGCGGAGCGCAGCGCTGGCTCGTGCACTGCAATTCCCGCCGATGCGGCTGCCAGGCTTGCTGGCCAAAGCAGAGCGTGTACTGAACGTCGACGGTTACGACATTTTGCGCTGGGACGAAACCTCGGACACCGTGGAACTCAATCGGGAACTGCTGCTCAAGCAGTTTGATTTGATTTAGGAATCGTGCATGTCGCTCAGCCCTCGAAGACGAGAGGAAATCATCGACGCCCTGCGGCGGGGAACTGTGCCCCGCAGCAGCCTGGATGCGTTTGCAGTCGGACTCGGCGCGTTCGAGGGGGTACTCGACGAGGAACTGCGCAAGGTCGCAGCAGGTGGCAGTGTCTTCAAATCGGTGCGCGGCGAGTATGGTTGTGGTAAGACATTCTTCGCCCGCTGGTTGGCCGATCACGCTCGGAAGCTCGGTTTCGCGTCATCCGAAGTTCAGGTCTCGGAGACAGAGACGCCATTACACCGACTGGAGACCGTCTACCGTCGTCTGATGGAGCGGCTGTCCACGGCGGACACGCCCCAGGGAGCCTGGCGAAATATTGTCGATGGCTGGTTCTTCGCCTTGGAAGAAGACATCCTGGCAGAGGGAACCGTTCAAGGCGACGACCAGAAGGCTCTGATCGAACGGACGAATGAACTGCTTGAACAGCGGTTGACCAAAGTCACGAACGCGGCTCCCACTTTCAGCGCGGCCTTGCGAGGCTATCGCGAAGCTCAAGCGGCAGGAGATCGTGGTACGGGCGAAGCAATTCTGGCCTGGATGGCTGGTCAGCCGAATGTGGCAGCCGGCGCGAAGCGTTTCGCCGGTGTCAAAGGCGACATCGACCATTTCGGCTCACTGAGCTTTCTTCAAGGTGTGCTGACTGTTCTACGTGATTCAGGCCATCCCGGTTTGCTGCTTGTTCTGGACGAAGTTGAAACAATCCAGCGGGTCCGTAGTGACGTGCGGGACAAGAGCCTCAACGCGTTGCGGCAACTCATTGATGAGATCGACTCGGGTCGTTTCCCCGGCCTGTACCTTGTCGTCACCGGCACACCTGCGTTCTTTGATGGCCCCCAAGGTATCCAGCGGCTCGAACCGCTCGCCCAACGGCTCCATGTCGACTTTCAGACCGACGCCCGGTTCGACAATCCTCGTGCCGTCCAAATTCGCTTGCCTGCCTTCAGTCTGGAACGGCTGTGGCAGGTTGGCTGCAAAATACGGGACATTTATCACGAGCACGCAAATGCTCCTGAGAGAATTTCCCAACGCTGCAATGACGAATACATCCGAGAATTGGCCGCTGCCGTTGCAGGTAAGCTCGGAGGCAAGGTCGGCGTAGCTCCGCGAATCTTTCTGAAGAAGCTCGTCGACGACATTCTCGACCGCATCGATCAGCATCCCGAGTTCGATCCAACTCAGCACTACGCGTTGACTCTGAGTGACACCGAGTTGACTCCCATTGAACGACAGGCCATGGGAGCTGCTGACGTTGATGATATTGAATTGGAGTTGGAATGAGTTTAGACGCAGCCATCAATCAGATATTCATCATGTTGCAGGAACTCGGCGGCACTGAGCCGTGCCTGCCACCGACATATCTCTTCAACGAAGGCTGGATGCTGCGGCTGATTCTGAAAGCGGCGGAAGCAGCTTCTCTCGGGAACTGGATTGACCAGATTCCACCATCAAAGTGGAAATCGGAAGCGAGGCTCTACACTCCGTTTGACGAATCGCGAGGTAAGGCATTTGAAGGACTTACGAACGCGGATGGCGTTGTAGGCGACTTTATATTCAATCCTGGCACGAAGACGGGAGTCCGACTTTCTGACGGAGCTAAAAGATTCGAGGTCTATGAGGCGAAGATGTATTCCCTTCTTTCCAAGGGAGTCACGGCAGCACGCTGGTATGATCAAGCGGCCCGCAACGTCGCGTGCATGGCCCAGACTCTTGCTCTGACCAACACCAAGCCGTGCGATTTGGATCGCGTGAGTTTCTCCGTGATCGCTCCACAAGGACAACGTCCGTTTTTTTCAAACGAACTGTCGCCAGCGTCAATTCGTATGAAGATTCAAATGCGAATTGACCAGTTTCAAGGTCAAGGGCTCGAAGAACTTGTCCTGTGGCGCGAGGAGTATCTCAAACCAATGATCGACCGAATGGAAAAAGAAGGGATGATAAGCTTCCTTTCCTGGGAAGAATTGATTGGAAAAATCACAAATGAAAGCACCAAGGCGGCGGTTGGAGCGTTCTACAAAAAATGCGAAGAGGTTTCTCGCATCACCCAACAGCAAATCATCGCCAACGGGCCCACAAGAGGAGGTCAATATCGAGTGAAAGGTGAAATCGAACCAAGGGGAATCGTCGTTTGCTGTTATCCAGGGCAAACGAAGTCTCGCGTTTATCGCAAGGACAACCACGACGCCAGCTACCTCGAAAATAATGCCAACCTCGAACCCGTTGATCTTCCACCTGTGAAGTTTTCCGACCCACACATAGGCGATGAGCTTGATTATGAAGGGAAGAAGGTTCGTGTGATTTCGAGCGGACCATGCCGCTGCAAAGTGGAATGTGTAGATTCCCCAGGACCGATATTGCTGGTTGATAATCATCTGATGCAACGGGCAACCAAGCGATGACCGGCTTTGACCGCCTGCATCCCGCACTTCAGCACCAGATCGTCAACAGTCTCGGCTGGCGCGAGTTGCGGCCGTTTCAGGATTCAGTGATTGCACCGATCCTTGAAGGTCAACACCTGATCGTGCTGGCTCCAACAGCAGGCGGGAAAACGGAAGCGGCATTCTTCCCCGTGATGTCGCGGATGCTTTCCGAAGGCTGGAACAGCCTCAGCGTACTGTACATCTGCCCGATCAAGGCGCTGCTGAATAATCTTGATATCCGGCTTCATCGATACTGTACGTTACTGGGACGTCGATCGGCGCTCTGGCATGGGGATGTTAAGTCGACAGCCCGCAAACGCGTCCTTCGGGACCGCCCCGACTGCCTGCTGACGACGCCTGAATCCCTGGAAGTGATGCTCGTCTCGCCGAAGGTCGATGCGAAGAGCCTGTTCTCAGAACTGCGCGTTGTCATTATCGACGAGATTCATGCCTTTGCCGGTGACGATCGCGGTTGGCATCTGTTGGCGGTGCTGGAGCGAATCTCTCGCTTGGCAGGGTGTGAAATCCAGCGTATCGGTCTGTCGGCGACAGTTGGGAACCCCGAAATGCTGGTTGACTGGCTCGCGGGATCGTGCCAAGGCACCCGTAAAGTTTTTCTGCCACCGGCCAGCGCGAAAACTGACGCCGACGTGCAACTCGATTTCGTCGGCTCACTCAAAAACGCAGCCGTCGTGATCTCACGTTTACATCGTGGTGAGAAACGGTTGGCGTTCGTCGATAGTCGATCACGCGCCGAGCAGCTGGCGTCCGAACTTCGGCAGCTCCAGATGACCACCTTCGTCACCCACAGTTCACTCAGTCAGGAGCAGCGAAGCCAAGCCGAAGAGGCGTTTGCGTCGCGCGACGATTGTGTCATCGTGGCGACAAGCGTTTTGGAACTCGGGATCGACGTCGGTAATCTCGATCGTGTGATTCAGATTGATTCGCCACCGACCGTGTCCAGCTTCCTCCAGCGAATGGGGCGCACGGGCCGGCGTTCTGGCACTCTCCGCAACTGCCTGTTTCTCGCCACAAAAGACGAGACGCTGGTGCAGGCAGCGGCATTGATTGATCTGTGGGCAGAAGGGTACGTCGAGCCCATCGAACCTCCTGCCCTCCCGTTTCACGTTCTGGCACAGCAACTGATGGCCTTAACGCTTCAGGAGAGTGGCATCGGCCGGGCGAACTGGCTCGAATGGGTTCGGGGCGTACCCGGCTTCAGGTCGATGACGCCTCAGCAGATTGATCAGGTCGTCGCAGCAATGCTGGATAAGGACATCCTGTGGGATGATCAGGGCATCTTGTCTTTTGGGCGTGAAGGAGAGGAGGCTTTCGGACGCCGAAATTTTCTGGAACTGTTCTCGGTTTTTATGTCTCCCCCGCTGTTCGCTGTTTTGCACGGGCGGCAGGAATTGGGCCATGTCGATCAAATGTCATTCCTCGGAAAGCACGAGGGACCGCGGGTACTCTTGCTCGGCGGGCGGGCCTGGCGCGTAAACCACATCGACTGGCAGCGTCGCATCGCATACGTCGAAGCGACGGACGCGAAAGGGCGATCACAATGGAGAGGTGAGGGACAAGGACTGGATTACCGGCTTTGCCAATCGATTAAGAATGTTTTGACCACAGCTGAGTGCTCTGACCGCTGGTCACGTCGAGCCAGCGAACGGATGGAAGAGATTCGACACGAGTATTCCTGGCTGACTGCCGACTCTTCGATTGCCTTGCTTGGAGCGAACAGGCAAACAGAATGGTGGACCTTCGCCGGTAGTCGGGCCAACGCGACCTTAGCACGCCAATTCGCGCTAGCGATGACAGGAAAGATTGACTCCGACAGCTTTAAGGTAACTTTCGATCCAACGATCACTCTCCAGGACGTAGAACGAGCCCTGGATGAGATCCGCAGGCTGGACGCTGCCGAAATGCGACCTGCCGTCGACGAGGCAGCCATCGAAGGACTGAAATTCTCGGAGTGTCTACCCGTTGCATTGGCGATCGAAATGCTTGAGCGCCGACTCCAGGCCGTCGACGCAACCAAAAGGATTCTGAATGAACGAATACGATACGTCGTGCAGAATTAGCGAAACGAGGCGTTCGCTTCAGCATTCACGGATATGGAGCAACGCGAGTGTTGACGGCCGTCTGTTGCCCACCTTGCAAAACGCCAATCCTGAATGAGATCGCCATGGCCACAAACAATTCTGATGATCCAACAGCCACCTACCGAGGATACCGCCGTCAGGCATTATACGTCCTGTTTCGCCTTTTTGATGAGGGCTTACCATCCGATTCCAAGATCCATCCTGAAGGCGAGGAGGACCTTGCAATCTACGGGAAAAACGCCCAGCTGACCGAGGTTATCCAAGTAAAGGACCTGAGCGATCCACTTTCAGTTTCGAGCTTTAAACGCTCTTTTTTTGAGCGAATAAAAACGCACTGTGCCCCAGGCACAGGAACCGAAGTCAAGATCGTATCGTATGGACCCATTGGCCCCGAGCTTGAGGAAGCTTTGGGCGGTGAACCCGATAAAGCTGCGAAAGTTGTATCGAAACTCACGGAAGCAAAAACGAAAGAAACCGCCAAGAAGGGAAAAGTACATACGACCACGATACCGGGTTTATCTCCCGCTGAAGCGGATAGCATCGTCAAAAGACTTCAGATTTGCAAAGTTACCGAGCCGGATCTCCGCGAAGCGGTTATTGAACGGCTGAAGAACGTTGCTACGGGAACAGATCCAGCTCGTGCATTCGATCTATTAATGTGGTGGATGCTCACATGCTCTGAGGAACAACGAGTCATCTCACGTGAAATGGCAATCGCGAAGCTCGACAGGATTGGGAAGTTTCTCACGGCAAGGGCTGCTTACCACAATCAATGGAATCGGTCTATTATTCCGATCGCAGCAGCCGACCTTACGGCAAAGCACAAAGAGAGACTTGAAGAAAGTTTTTACCGTGGCGGCAGAGTTCGCTTTGAGCACATAGTGGCCGGTTTGGATGTTCCGCGTGGAAGTACCGCCACCGACATCGATGCAGCGTTCGATGAATGTAACGTCGTGATTTTGCACAGCGCGTCAGGTCAGGGCAAAACGACGCAAGCATATCGGTATGCGAAAGATTACGCGCCCAAAGACTTTCGATTTGAAGTGCTTCCACCTGATGACCTTGCTCACGCACGAGACATGGCACTGGCGATTGTTGGACACGCAGAGGCAATCGAAGTCCCTACGTTCGTTTATGTCGACGTTCGGCCGGGTGATCAGTATTGGGTAGAATTAGTCCGCCAATTGGCCAAGATCGCCGGCATTCGAGTCCTTGTCACGATTCGTGAAGAAGATTGGGCACGGACCGCCGTTTCAGCGGCAGACTTTGACTACAAAGAGCTTACGCTTGCCTTTGGCGAGAATGAAGCTTCGGAGTTGTACAACCGCCTGCTCAATCGTGGCATCGAGCAAAAACACCTCGACTTCAATGACGCATGGGAACAGTTCGGCACACGCAAGACACTCTTTGAATTTGTGTACTACGTCACACAACACCAGAGTTTGGCCGACCGCATTAAATCCCAGATGGCAACCATCGAAGTCGCTGTGAGCGAAGGAAGGCGGCCAGCCGCCGAATTGGAATTTCTACGGAAGGTTGCAGTCGCGTCGGCGTATGAGGCAAGAGTTGATCTGGCCTCCCTTTTGGCGGCATCTGGCCTGCCTGCTGCACATGCGACAATTACTACATTTGAAGACGAATACCTCATTCGCGTATCTGAGGACGGGAAATACGTTGAAGGCTTTCACGCAATTCGCAGTGAACTTATGACCGAGTCACTCGTTGACCCGATCATATACCCCTGGTACCAGGTGGCAACCCAGGTCCTTCCTCACATCGTAGAAGATGACCTTGAATCATTTCTGCTGTGTGCGTTCTCGCGACGACCGGATTCCGCGACACAACTGATCGACGCCCTGTGCACGTACTCTCCGAAAACATGGGTTGGGGTTCGCAACATCATGGTCGCACTGATGTGGAATGGCTTGCAATCCTACACACAGAATA
The DNA here is from genome assembly GCF_036405755.1 of Schlesneria sp. Classification (NCBI taxonomy): domain Bacteria; kingdom Pseudomonadati; phylum Planctomycetota; class Planctomycetia; order Planctomycetales; family Planctomycetaceae; genus Schlesneria; species Schlesneria sp. Next base: position 2,362 of record NZ_DASWWZ010000450.1, on the reverse strand, counting down.
ACCTGGAACTCTTGAGAGAAGTTCACGACACATGTATCGGTTGGTGGTCGATGGCTCTTGACTGGGATCTTGCAATGGCGAAGGGTCCCAAAGGATTCAACGTCTTTGAAAACCTTGGAGATGCTTGGAGTGACGCAAAAAAAAATTCTGACAAGTTCCGTTCGCGCCAATTGGATAAATCTGAGGTTTTTGGGGATGTTCGCGCGTGGGCTGGAGCAAAGAAGCGTTTGGTGGATGCGCCGACCACGCCTCAAACATGGCTCTCAATGGCGGAAGTTCTGTTCTGGGTTGGGCATTTGTCGATCACAACCGAATTGACCCAGAACGTCGCCTTTTCAAGGATGAACGAAGGAATTGAATCGCTCACCACTTATCAACTCGGAAGATTCTTGCTTGGAGTCAGGACGTGCTTCCCGGACGACTATGCCCGATGGCTAAATGATTCATCGGCGATCGTACGTGGCAAGATACGATCGGAGGCCGCGTTTCTTATACTGCAAGACAATCCCAACGACATTGTGGGTCATTTCCTGATCGATCCTGAGGTTGAGTCGAACACTCTGCGAAGATCGGATGACCGAGGCAAGGCCGCGGTCACCATTCACGACCTGACAATCGAGAGAATTGAGGTGCTGGCTCAGGTGTTTCCGGCGAAGGAAAGGTACGGCGCTGTTGGCTACGGACATCGATCATCACTTGTTCCACCTTACATCGATGAGGCCAACAAGCCGGGCGTTTTGAGTGAGAATCTGTATCCACATTGGACAACGACGTTCAACGCGAGGGCTCGCGGATATGTGGAACTGATGTTTCGGCCAGAGACGTGGCGAGACTACTTCGCGATCGTTGCTGGGCTCCGGCAATCTGTGATTGACGCGCTGCTCGACCTAGAGTTATCAACAAAAAAGATAATTCGCGCGTCGTCTCCTCCGAGGGAGTCCATCCTCAATGACCCAGCTGGCTGGGATGCCTGTAAGAAATCGCTTCAGTTCGATCTTTTGTTGCCGAAAGTAGCGGTTGATGAATGGGGTTTTGCTTCAGACTCGTCGAGCGAAATGCCGTCGCTGACGCAAAAGACATTTCGGACCGCCATCAACCGCTTCACACCAGTTAAGGAGTCGCTCAAGGAGTACACTAGAACCGTCGGCAACTTCATGAGGCAGGCGTTGGAATCGATGATTCTGGTTCCGAATCTTCGCCATGCTCAAAGCCACACAGGGAGAGTCGCTGTCGTCAAGAAGGCTGCGGAGCTAGGGCTAAGTGAAGACTCAGTGCAATTGTCGATCGTAAATGGGATCGACTCGTTCAAGGCTGTTGTCGCGATGCAAGATACAATCCGTAAGATTTTCCCGGATGGAGATTTGCCAGGTATTGACCGCGACCTGAGGGAAAGCGAACTACGCGCGTTTGACTCAGCGATCACGACCTGGTGCAACTTTGTCAGTCCACCCCGCATGGAAGGGAAAGGCGATCGTCGCAGTAAGGACAAGAAAATCGCGACGAAAGCGGTCGCTACCACATTGGGGGACCTGCTAAGTGCTACCCGGAATCGTCTGAAATCGGAGCTTCAAGCACTGAGGGCATTCGGGATTAAAGCTGGAGTGCAATCAGAAAGTGTCCGGTGGAATGGTCGGTCGGCATTGTGGATCGGCTACGACGTTGGGCATCCAATAGAAGTCTTGCAGAGTGTGTCACATGTATGGAATCGTTTGGTTGCAGCTTTCAATCCAGATCGTGACAACATCATTCGTTCCAGACTCATCGACTGTTTCTGGGAGGAGATAATCCTCGTTCCGACGGTACTTGGAAAAAGTCTCGATGGAATCGCGATGCCTCACTTGAAGGCCGTGACTTACCCGGTCCCACCTCCTTTCGACGAAAGTGCTTGGAGGATGGCAGGGAGTGAGATCGATCATGACACATTGCGCCAACTCGGGATTGAGTTGTGGCCGCTGCCGATGGCGGACATGAGTATTCATCAATTAAATGCGTCTTTTGCTGAGCTTTTCCTGGCGCTCGATCATTTATCGGATTTGGACCGCATGAATGTTGAACTCGATGACGTTGGGCAGAACATGCTTCACGTGCATTTGAATCGAAAAATGGTCGACCTCGCACGTGTGTTACACTCTACGAGAGAATCCGTGGAGGGTGTTGCCAAGATCATTAACAGCTCCCATGACATTGATTCCCGGCCAAACCTGAAAGCCTGCGGAGAGCTCCTAGTTGAAACGATAAACCATTTAGCTCTGCCAAACACCGAAAGAACCGATGGTAAAATGACGATTTCGGAGATCGTTGAATGGAGAGATGAAGTGCGTAATGGGCTGGGGTGGGTGGGAACCGCTAAATACTTCTGGCT
>NZ_DASWWZ010000449.1:0-3619 GCF_036405755.1 Schlesneria sp. | reverse complement strand
ACGCCGGCGCCATCATCTCGGGTGGAAGCGGTACCGCTGCGGAAAAGCAGGCGGCACTGGAAGCCGCTGGTGTCGTCGTCGCCAAGAGCCCCGCAGACATGGGGGCTGCGGTTAAGACCGCGATCGAAAAGCGTAAGTAAGGCAATGCTCGTCGAGTGGGCTTTCCGCCCATGAGTCAGCATTCCGATAGTCTCGCCTGTGTGAAGCAAGCGGGCCTCTGATCAAGGAGCGAGCCACAGGTTGCATGATCTGTGGCTCGCTGTGCGCCTCACTGGTTGCAACGTTTATTGTTCAATCCACGGCAGCTTCGGTCGATTCCCGGATGCGATTTCGTACAGCAATGAGCTGCGTGCGAAGGTGGTTCATGGGAATGGCATTGTGAGTTCCGTCAGCGATTTCGATGAATTGGGCATTCCTGGATTGGCCCGCTAACCGCTGACCTTCCGAGAAGGGAACGATTTCATCCGCCGAACCGTGAAAGATGACAACAGGTGATGGGACTCGGGGAATCCTGTCGATCGAGCGCCAACGATCCAGCAGCAGGAACTGGAACGGAAAGCAGGGGTAATGCCAGGCGACAGCCCCACCCATGGTGGCAAACGTTGAATTGAGGAGTACTGCGGCCGGTTGGGGAGCGGAGTCGGATTCTGTGGACCAAAGTGAGAGAGCGACGGCCCCGCCGAGAGATTCGCCAAACACGACAATTTGCTGCGGAGCGTAATTCAGTTCGTTGCAGGCAAATTTCCAGACGAGTTGTGCATCGGTGGTCAAGGCTGACTCGGATGGTTTCCCAGTGCTGTCTCCATAACCACGATAGTCGAAGATCAGCACATCGAATCCTGTGTGTGCAATCTCAAGCAAGTCGGCAAGCCGCTCGTGACGGTTCCCGGCGTTCCCGGGAAAGTAGATCACCAGAGGAAGGGACGGTGCAGGGGGATCCTCTTTTGACCCACGCACAAGCCAGCCCTTGAGGTGGTACCCGTCGAGAGTTTTGATGTGAACGTCGTCAGCGATGTCAGGAGCGAGTTTGACGTTTGAAGTCGACAAGTCCGCAGCAATAGTGGGTTGGTACATCAGCTTTCGCTGAAAGACGGTAAAGAGAACGAGAATCGAGAAGTAGGGAATCCCTCCATAGAGAAACAATGCACGTAGTAGGCGAGGTCCCTTTTTTCGCGAGGGCGGGCTCTCTGTTGTGTCGGTCATCCCGTTCACCTCGCAGAACGTAAGGAATTAATTCACCGGGCAACTGAACTGTGAGAAGTCCGTTCGATCCGCTGGGGAATTGTGGCGAAGGGCTCGTTGGATCCGGCCATTCTTGATCACGAAAGCACCGGAAAGCTGAAGGCCGTGCCCGACAAAACGACCAAATCCATACCGAAAGACAACTCCGTCGACCAACGCTCGCCAGAAGGTTTTCACGCTGATCAGTTGACCGAGCGTCCCGAAGGGAAGTTCGAGGGCTCGGAAGAGTCGGCGGTCCGGGTCGCTCACTGCGGCGACATCGTCCAGGCCAAACCGGGAGAGCATCTCGCGACCCTGTTCAGGAGAACCCATGTGAATGATGACAGGACGCAGGGCTGCCTGATCCACTTGGGCTCGTTGTCTCGCCAAGTCAGACAGCGTTTCGCGGCAGTAAGTGCACCCCAAGTGGCGGACGCACACGAGTAAAAGCGGTACTTCGAAGGAGAGGTCAAAAAGATTTCGATGATCGGGGGTCTCAGCAGCCCGGAGCGCCTGTTCGAGTGTAAGACCTTCGGTCGTTGTACGACGGGCTTCGTTGATCCGCGCGGCATGAAACAGAATGGCAGTGAAGGGGATCCACCATGCGAGATCGTTCGTCAATATGGTCGCGCCGAAGTTCCAGGGAAGTTCACCTCGCAGGGCCGTGTAGACAAAGCCAATCGGTCCAAAAATTTTGCCGAGTAGTCCCACCAGAACGATCGGCCAATGCGTGGCAGCATCGCGGGCAGCAATCCAGTAACCGATTCCATAGACACCAATGACCATACCCAGACACTGAATCAGTGAGGGATAGTTTGGTTCAGGGAGTCCCAGCCAGCGAAACGGAAGCTGGGGAAAAAGGATGACAAAGATTCCCCATGTCAGATTGTAAACCCCGGCAAATCTGAGAACCCCAGGGACCCAGGCCGGCATGAGAGTCAACGAGCGGGACATGGATCAACCTGTCTTGAGGAAAGAGTGTCAGAGGGGACCGCTGAGTCTCTTCGTTGATGTCGAGACACGATTCGAGGAGTTTTCAGGTTCACGGTATTCTATGTCTGTGTGGCGCGATCGGCCACGATACCCGCTTTGGGGGATGCTCAGAAGCTCAGGCGGTCCGCTTGCAATTCATCGGATGCCCCGGGCGTGGTCTCACTGCTGAGACGCCCAGACTTGAAATTCCCACGCCCAGCGTCGGGTGATAGGATGAGAAACGAGGGACGCGGAGGTCCTGAAGGGGACTCCTTAACGGACACAGATCAGGAGACAGACGTGAAGCCAGCGAATCGATTTGAGCCTTCGCTGGTGAAAGCAGGCCAGAGGGCCGCCCATCCCCCATCGAGCGGTTCGACAGGGAGAGGGCTGCCTGACTGGATTCCTCACGCTCTGTTCATGTCGACTGTTTTATCGTTCGTCGCGCACGTGGCCTTCCTCGGCCTCTTTGCGATTTCGCTGCGAGGCTGTGACCGTCCTCCGGTTGGATTTTCTGAAGAAGAGTCACGTGAAGTGGGGATCGTGGTCAAGGACCGGGGAGATCACCCCGACGCGCTAATTCCGGGGGAAGCGCGAGACGGGGAACTGGTAGAGACTCAACCAAATGTTCCCGCGAATCGCGATCCGTTTGCTCCGACGCAGGTCACGCCGGATCAGCCACCGGTCGAAACGTCTCTGCCTCAGGATGAGGGGCATCAACTGATTGGCCCAGGTGTGAACTTGCCTGCGGGAGCAACCGTCACCGATCCGCGTCAACCAGTAAAGTCGGGAGGGGGCAAACGGCCCGCAGCGACGGGGACCCAGGGTGGGGCACCCGGAGCGGCTTTCATGGGGACTCGCGATGAAGGTTCCAAGGTGGTGTTCGTCATTGATGCCTCCGGCAGTATGACCAGCAACAATTCGATGCAAGTGGCCAAGGCGGCGTTGGTGTCGAGTCTGCAGGCTCTGGAAGGGGATCAGCAGTTTCTCATCATTTTCTACGACGACAAGCCGGTCGTGCTTCATCTGAGGGATTCCCACAAACCCGAGCTTTATGCCGCGACAGAACTTCACAAGACCCTGGCAAAACAGAAGATTGCGGGGATTCAACCCGGTACGGGAACGCAACATGTTCCCGCACTGGAAATGGCACTGCGACTGGCACCGGACGTGATCTTCTTTCTGACCGATGGACAGGAGCCTCCCATCTATGAGGGAGATCTCGCATCTCTCAAGAGGATGAACCTGGGTAAGACGCGTATTCACAGCATTGAGTTTGGGGTCGGGCCGGAAGTCTCTGAGGCGAGCGGGGCGAAGAACTTCCTGCGAAAGCTGGCGCGTCAGAACGATGGCACATATCGCTACTACGACGTCACAAAGTTTAAGTGACTGTAGTGTTTCGAGTCATCTCACGTGGGCTGTCGTA
>NZ_DASWWZ010000448.1:0-11159 GCF_036405755.1 Schlesneria sp. | reverse complement strand
TTGAGTGCCGATGAAGTGATCAGCCGCATCCGCAAGAAGGCCGCAACCATCCCCGGGGCCACTCTGGTCCTGCAGTCGGTGCAGGATCTTCGCATTGGCGGTCGAACGAGCAGCGCGCTTTATCAGTACACGATCAAAGGGGACAGCCTGGAAGAGCTCAATACCTGGGGGGCCAAGCTGCTGCGGGAGATGCGAAACGTCAAAGGATTGGTGGACGTCACGAGCGACCAGCAGAACAAAGGACTGCAGACCCGTCTGAACATCGACCGCCCGACCGCGACACGGCTGGGAATCGACATGGCGACCATCGACAACACTCTGTACGACGCGTTCGGCCAGAGACAGGTTTCGACCATCTACCGGTCCATGAATCAGTACTATGTCGTCATGCAGGTGGAATCAGAATTTTCGCAAAGCCCTGACTCCCTCAAGCACATTTTTGTCAAAGGGGCCAACGACGCTCAGATTCCGCTGAGTTCGCTCTACCGACAGACATCCAGAAACTCGGCGTTGTCCGCCAACCATTCCGGCCAGTTCCCGTCCGTCACGATCTCGTTCAACCTCGCGAAGGACACCGCGCTGGGGGATGTTGTCCCTCGAATCGAGCAGGCGTTCCGCGAACTGGGAATTCCACAAAGTATTCAGGGTCAGTTCCAGGGAACGGCTCAGGCCTTCCAGGAATCGCAGCAGAATCAGGTGCTGCTGATCATCGCAGCGATCGTCTGCGTCTATATCGTGCTGGGTGTCCTCTACGAGAGTTACATTCACCCGATCACCATTCTCTCGACACTTCCTTCCGCAGGGGTGGGAGCTTTCCTGGCACTCAGGATCTGCGGGATGGAACTGAACGTCATGGGCATGATCGGCATCCTGCTGCTGATTGGAATCGTCAAGAAGAATGCCATCATGATGATCGACTTTGCGCTCGAACTCGAACGCAACTCGGGCAAGTCCTCTGAAGAGGCGATCTTCGAAGCCTGCCTGCTTCGTTTCCGCCCGATCACGATGACCACGCTGGCGGCACTGCTCGGTGGACTCCCTCTGGCCATGGGGACGGGCAACGGGGCAGAGCTGAGAAAACCCCTCGGTGTGGCGATCGTCGGAGGACTGATCTTCAGCCAGATGCTGACGCTCTACACAACGCCGGTCGTGTACCTCTATCTCGACTGGTTCTGCCACTGGTGGAACCGATTCCGCAAGCGAACGCCCGAAATCATCCCGGTCGATCGTCACCTCAATGGATTGACGTCCCCGCGCGAGCAGATCGCGGCGAATCAGTCACAGTTCTGACGACGAAGTCGCTGACTGCCGTTCGGCCGTCGAAGGACGAGTCAGCGGCAGCAGAATCTGGACGATCAGAAACAGGACCAGCGGTGCAAAGATCAGCATTCGCAAGCCAATCAGAACCGATGAAGGGAGTGGGATCAGACTGGCAATCCCCAGGTAGCAGAGCGTCAACGGCAGCGTCGCAACCAGCAGTCCACAACCGAGCGCTGTCATCTGGGTTTTAAAGATGGCCCGTTCCGACATCGGCTCAAAATGCAGCTCGATCGTGCGGCGCCGCTTCACTGACCGATGAGTCGCGTCGATCGTCTCGAACGTCTTGACCAGTTCCCCCCAGCAATCGTCATCCGCAGAGACCGTTTTCTCGCCCCCTGCCTCGTGAAGTGCCATGCTGATTGCGGCCAGTGCCTGACGCGCCGTCTCAGGTTCATTTCCTTCGACGATGTCGCTCTCGATCTCACACCGCCACGCTCCATTTGAGCCGCTACGTGACAGGCGGGCCGTCCCCCGCTCTCCTTTGACCGTCAGATTCCAGTCGTCCCTCCCGACAGTCGGTTGAATCTGCCAGTTGAACTCGGGCAGCGAGCCTCGTGACAAGACCACGTTCTGCATGAGGACCCCGGCGTCCGTCGTGCCGGACCGCAACGCCGTAATCTGGTTGTAGTCGCCCATCAGCCACCGCGCCAGATCCACATCGTGCAGCAAGCGGGCATCAATCTCCTGCTGAGGGATCGCCATCCCCTCCTGCGGCTGCGAAAGGGTGTGATGCAGTTGCAGAAACTGAATGCGTCCCAGCCTGCCCGTCTGGATTGCCGTCTTCAGGGCGATGACAGCGTTATCAAAGCGGTGCCAGAGCAGCGGGTACAGAAACACATGATTGTCGTCACGAATCAGACTCAGTTCATAGGCCAGAGTCGACCCTTGATCCGCTCGTGGAATAAAAACCAGCGGGACGTTCGCCGTGGCGAGTTGCTTTACCCCGTCCAGGACATGCTGTCCTGCACCGTCGACAATCACGGCGTCAATTTCTTTTGACACCAGCAGTTCTTCCCACGAATCACTGTGATTGACCTCGGGAAACAATGCCCCCTTCGTGGAGCATGTTCCGACCGTAACGATGCGGGACAAACGGTGTCCATCGACACCCTTTCGCAACGCGTCGATCAGGGGGCTGGCGAAGGGGTGGTCGCACAGAACAGCAATCCGCATGAAGTCACTTCCTGGATCTGGTCAGCGTTTGGCAACGTCGAAACAGGACAAGGTTCGTTCGTTACGGATGTAGAACCGACCGTTTGCCAGGGCGGGCAGTGCTCGCGTTGTGCCGGACAGCAGTTCGGTCGACGCCAGTTCCTCGTATCCGGTCTTCGATAGTCGAACCAGTTTCAGGACCCCGTCCGTCTGCATTACCAGCAATTTGCCATCAGCAGCGATCAGCGTCGCGTAGCCAAATCCGGACTTTGACCAGTGTTCCTTGCGTGTGACGGGATCAAAACACTTCAGCGAGATTTCTCCGCCATCCTGCCGGCCATCAATTCCATAGATCGCCCCGTCAATGTGAATGGGCGTGGTGTACTGGCTCGAAAGAAGCTCATCGCTCCAGACGACTTCAACCCCCTTCGACTTCAGTTCCAGAAACTGAGCTCCGATCCCGTAGCTCGCGGTCAGCAGCGCGTGCTTTCCCGAGATCACAGGCAGTGCCCCATTCACCGTGGGACCCCGCTGGCCAAACGGAGTGCGAAATCGTTCTTCCCCTGTCTCGGGGTCGAGAGAAACCAGATTCAATCGCGTGATACAAAGCAGGTGCGGCGTACCGTCGACGACGGCCAGAACCGGTGCCGAATAGCTCGCCTGGTCGTTAATCGCCGTCCACAGGGTGGCTCCCGATTCTAAATCGAAAGCCACGACTCCGGCTCGCTTTTTATCACCGCCAACAATCGCGAAGACCCGCTTGCCGACGACGAGCGGCGAAGAACCTGCACCGAAGTAGCCGCCGTTCGCACCGAAGTCTTCGTGTGTCTGTCGTTCCCAACGCTTCTCACCCGTTTTCAGATCGACGCAGTAAAGCCCCCCCTGTGGCGAATAGGCCAGGACAGCATCCTGATCGATCGTGGGCATGGCGCGAGGACCGTTGTCCTCGACAATCTGAGGCCGAAACGTGGATGGAAAGTTCGTCGTCCATCGCGGCGTTCCCTCTGCGGCATCGAAGGCCGTCAGCTTGTCGTTTCCTTTCTCGCGATGAAACAGCACCACGGTCTCGCCACGGACTGAGACGCCGGCAAACCCCGCCCCGATCCGGGCCTCCCACAGTTGCGGGGGCTTTCCCCCCTGCCATTCGTCAGCGATTTGCTCGGCGTCAGCGATACCGTTCCGATGAGGTCCCAGAATCTGAGGCCAGTCGCCCGCATGGGCCAGCGACGTCCCGGACAGAATCAGACCGCACAGACACACCACCTGAAAGAATCGATTGAGCATAAGTCCATTCCTGACCAAATCGAAGACAAGCAGTCCTTCATGGGAAGCCGAGCTCACCAGGAGCCCCGGTGAGGTTTCACATCACCAGGGCCCTCGGCCCGCTTTCAGCGGAGCGACTTGATCTGCAAATGACGGAACTCAACCCGGTCACCATGCCCCAGCAGTCCAATGTAGCCGCTGGCCCGCGCGAGACCCGGGTGGGCCTGCTTATCCAGCGTTCCATCTTTGGTAACTGCGTCCAGATCAGCGTCAACGATCGTGACATCGTTCACAATGATCTTGATATGCCGACCCTTCAAAATCACCTGCTGTCGATTCCATTCACCGACCGGCTTCAATGAACCACGCTTCGCCGCGACAACGCCGTAGACAGAACCGTGGTACTGATAGTTCTGCAGATCTTTATACTTCTCGTCGGAATCGTCCAGGATCTGCAGCTCTGTTCCGTCCAGATGCAGAGCCCCCTTCGCCAGCTCCGGGCACCGGATGCCCAAACCGTTGTTGGCTCCCTTAGTCAGTTTGAATTCAAACTTGATGTCAAAGTCCGAGTACTCTTTCTCTGTCAGCAGATTGCCACCACCGCCGGCGACGCAGACCAGATTGCCGTTTTCCACGGCATAACTGTCGAGTGATCCCTTCCACCCTTTCAGAGTCTTACCGTCGAACAACGAGGTATACCCGGCATCAGGAACGAAGGGCTTGTCTTCTGCCTGAAGGGACGTCGCAGACAGACAAAGGAGGGCCGCCACGGCACACAAAGAAATTCGAATCATTCAGAACAAACCTTGTTAAAAGAGTTGGTTTCACGTGCCGCCGATTGTAGTCGAAGGCCCGCGCTGCTGCACTTTCGTCGTCATTTTTGCCGCGAAGTCGAGCCTGCCTGACCCCTTGCAGGTCAAGTAATCCGCGCCGACAGAAACCGTTCCTTCGTATCCCTGCAGCGATAGGTGCAGCCCTGACCAAGACTGATCACTGTCGCCGCGTGGCCATTCCTCGGTCCCAATGTTACGCTACGAAACTGTTCAGTGCCCGTGAGCGATGGTGCGCAGGTCGGTTCTGATCCGGATCGGAGAGGAAAATGGTGCGCAAGCGATCGGGTCCCCCCAGGATCCAGCCGAACATCGCCATCCGCGGGACCGTTTTGAAACGCGCTGTGCACTGTTTTGTCGTCATTGCGAATATCGGGAATCGCCACAATGTCGGATGCTACGTTCACTCAACTTCAAGACCAATGCCGCCAGGGGGGTGCTGCCGCCGTCTTCGAGCAACTCTCGCAGACACTTCGCGACAAACAAGAATATCACAAACTGTTTGATGCCCTCTGCCTGAAGAAGAAGTACGAGCTCGGCGCCCCACTGCATCGCCCGACCTCATTCGACGATGTCCCGGCTGAAAAGCGTGATGAGTTTGAAGCAGCCTACATCGCCGCCGCCCGCGAAGTGGCCAACCTGCTGCTGAAAGACAACAAGCTCGGCCAGTCATTCGTCTACTTCCACGCCCTCCGCGAAACACAACCCCTGCGGGATGCCATCGAAGCGATTGAGCTGCCGCAGGAAACCTCCGAGCAATCCGAAGAGTTAATTGATCTGGCCTTCTACAAGCTGCTCCATCCCGTGAAAGGGATGCAGATCATGCTGAGGACCCATGGCACATGCAGTACGATTACATCCCTGGATCAGGCTTACATGAGCCTCACTCCTGAACAGCGATCTGCCTGTGCGGCCCTGCTGGTCAGAACACTGCACGCGGACCTGCTGCAATCCCTTCAGCGGGAAGTCCAGCAGAAAATCCCCGTCGCCGCACCGGTCACCACGCTGAAGGAACTGACCGCCGGACGGGAGTGGCTGTTCGCGGAGAACAATTACCACATCGACGTATCGCACCTGCACTCCACGGTCCGCTTTGCCCGATCCTTGTCACCGACTCACCCGGATCTGCCCCTCGCCCTGGACCTGGCCGAATACGGTGTCCAGCTCTCCCCTCAGTTCCAATATCCGGGCGAGCCACCCTTCACCGAGTTCTACGCGGCTCATATTCAGTTCTTTAAGTATCTGCTCAACGACCATCGCGACGAGGCACTCGCCTACTTCCAGGGTCAGCTCGAGAACGAATCGGATAGCCCCAGCCAGGCCATGATCGCGTATGTCATGGTCGACCTGCTGGCACGCACAGAACAACTCGACAAGGCACTGCCGATTGCCGAGAAATATCTGGTGAGTGCAGACCACGATTTCGCCGCAGCCTTCGCCGAACTTTGCGAAAAAGCGGGGCGTTTTGATGTTCTCATGCGCAACGCGGAACAGCGAAGTGATCTGGTCACCTACGCCGCAGCTCTCGTCCAGCAGAAGTAATCATCATTTCCCGGCCGTAATAACTATTGCCTGGCCCGGGGCAGACTCCCGTAGCGGCACTTCGCGAAAGAGTGATACCCGTCCGCAACGCGCCGTCGGCAGATCCAATTGCCATGGATCTTGCCCGACGGCGGTTCCTTCACGGAAGCGCAGTCATCCAGCCACCTCGCGGGGCGCAGTATGCCCCGCGTGATGGGCCGACTCATTCCCTGTGCCTGTGCCTGCCGCCTGCCGCCTGCCGCGGTTGATTCCCACGCGTTATCGATGCGCAGCAACCTGAGATCGCCCTGCCGCCGCCTGCAGTTCCTGCGACTGACCCCAGAAATACAGGATCACTCCGACGATGAAACCGACGACCGTCGCGGAAATCACCGCGAAGGGGCTCTGCGTGAAGGTCGAGTTCTCAGCGGCCGCCTGGGTGGTCAGCACCAGGCCAAACACGCTGATCGCTAAACCGACGGCGTCAGACGCAATTTCCTTAAAGCTGAAGCCCAATCGCGTCAACACGATCAGTTTTCCAAGGACAAGTTGAAGTGTGTAACTTACGACACCGCTTACCATCAGGGCAAAAGCCACCCAGTGAAAAGACCGGAAGGCCAGTTTCTCTGCCAATGCATAAATCGGCTGCAGAATGCCCGCAGAGACCGTCCTGGCGATCGGTTCCTGATCCACTTGCTTCGCCAGCTTGGCCACTTCCTCAGCCGTTTTTTCTTCCCATTCGGCCGCAGTTTCCTTCGCGGTCTCCTGAGGAGATTTGGAGTCCTGAGCTTCTCCGGGCGACTCGGCCGCTTCCACAGGAGCCCGATCCACGGGTGAAGACGAGTTCGAATCGTCCTGAGCCTGAGCGATACCAAGGCAACTGAAAACCAGGATCAATCGTAGTGCGAGCGATACCATTTTTTGGATTCCCGAGTCGGCGAGCTGAGGATTAACGGCTTGGAGCATAACTCTCTGGCTCTGTTTTGGGTACATTTACTTCCCGAACGCCCGCCCTTAGAAAAGAAAATGCCCACATGCGACGCTGGACCACGATTTTAAGTTGTCTTTTGCTGGCGACACTGATTTCTGTCGTGACCGGCTGGCAACAAGTTCGACCGATGGCCGTGGCACAGGTCCCCCGGAACAACAAAAGCCAGAAGGGGCCAATCAGCAACGAAGGGGTCACGTCCCCTGTGGCCGACGCCGACTCGGTAGAGGACTATCCCGAGTTCCTGGTCGACGAAATCATTGTCCGCCTGACGACCGCAACAATGGATTTGATCGAACAGAAAAAGTCACGCACGACGAAAGAGCTTCGCCCCGAACTGGATCGAACCCATATCCCCCTGAATCTTCCCGCGCCAGCAACAACTCCCCTCAGTACCGTTGAGCTTTACCGACGTGCCACGCAAAGCGTGTTTCTTGTGGCGGGAATTACCCGGCCCACGGAAGAGGAAACGTCCTGGCAGACCTCCTTTTCAACCGCGTTCGCCGTTCATCCGGATGGAATCCTGGCGACGAGTGCGCATGTCTTCGATCATGAAGATCAGGACGACGCAGTCGTTGTGATGGACATCCACGGTACGATTTACCCTGTCCTCGAACTGCTCGCCGCCGATCGAGATACCGACACGTGTATCTTCCGTATTGAAAAGAAAAACCTGACGCCGCTGCCACTGAAGTCGAAGACTCCTCCGGGAAGTGCCATTCGAGTCATCGGGCATCCCGGTGACAGCTTCTTCTACTTCTCCGCCGGCTACATCGCCAATTATGAGCGGGACGAGAATGACATCCTCTGGATGAATGTCACCGCCGATTTTGGTCAGGGCTCCAGCGGTGGTCCCGTCATGGACGAGGCGGGGAATGTGGTTGGTCAGGTCAGCCGCACATTTACCCTTTACGCCGGGGGTGACACATCCACACGGGGAATTCGGCGAGCGCATCGTTCCCGGCAGAAGGCTGAGACCGAAACAGCGCCAGGGGACGCAGATGCCCCTGATCATCAGGAACAGCCCGACCGAGCCGACCCGCAAATGGTCTTCAAAGCCTGCACACCGGCAGCGTCCATTCGCTCACTCACGAAATAAGCCGTGACCGGACGACGGGTCTCGCGCAAGTTCTGCACGAAAATCACATCGTCCGACCACGGCTCCGTACGGCAATATCATCGCCGAGTCATCCGCGGGTTATTTGCCCAGCGTTGTTTTGAACAGCGCCTGCATATCGGCCCAACTCTTCTCATCAGCGTCTTTGTTGTAACGCAGACCGTCCAGGTTGAACTTCTTCGCAGTTGCATCCGCCTCGGGAACTGTGAAGCTGTGTCGAGCCCCTTCATACGATTTGAAGGTGTATTTTCCGCCGTTGGAATCGAGTGCGTTCTTGAAGTCGCGAATCGTTTCAGGCTTAATAAACGAGTCATCTGCTCCATGGCAGATCAACACGGCGGACTTGATCGACTTGACCTGTTCAGGAGTCGGCACCACCAGAGCACCGTGGAAGCTGACAACGGCTTTCAGATCCGTTCCTGCGAAAGCCAACTGCTGAACGGTCGATCCACCCAGACAATAGCCAATCGCCGCCAGTTTGGTCTTGTCGACTTGCGGCTGGGACTTCAGCACTTCCAGGGCTTCCAGTCCTCGCTTCCGCCAGTCCTCGACGTTGGAACGGATTTGCCCGGCCATCGCGCCGGCGTCCTTGGGATGATCGACCAGTTTCCCTTCGCCGTACAAATCGGCCGCAAAGGCGACGTAACCCAGCTTCGCCAACTGCTCAGCCCGCCGCTTCGCATAGGCATCCAGCCCGAAGAACTCATGGAACACCAGCACACCCGGACGAGGCCCTTCAATGGCATCGTCCCACGCCAGAAATCCGTGGCAGTCTGTGTCGCCATGTTTGTAGGTGACCTTCTTAGTCTGAATCGCGGCATCCGCCGAAGCGGCCATTACCAGGAACCCCAAAACGATGATCAGTGAACGCGTCATGTTTTCTCCTTAAAGACTTGAACAGAGTCGATTTGCTCCTGCGGCGATCATAACTCACCCCTGCCAGGTTTTCATCCGCCTCGAACCATCGGAACAGCTCTCCCCCCCCCTTTCCTTCAGAGAGGTCGTCACCTTAGACTCAGTCGCATGGACCACGCGGCGGATCAACCTCGGATGCACAACGAACCGTTAACGGCAGCAGTCAAACAAGCGGCCCGTGAAGCCGGCTTCGATCTGGTCGGAATCGCCCCGGCGATGACTCCCCCCGGTTACGAGCGGCTGACGGAGTGGATCGAACAGGGATTCGCTGGCGAGATGGGCTACATCGCACGACGAGCACATGCCTACGAGCACCCTCGACACGTGATGCCAGACGTCCGCAGCATCGTGATGCTGGGCATCAACTACAACACCCTCGACGACAGGAAGCCTCAAGAACCACACCCGTCGGGACGGGCCTCGGCGCGCGTTGCGCGGTATGCCCACGGCACCGCAGACTACCATGACGCGCTACGAGAAAAACTGAAGCAACTGGCCGATCGCGTTCATCAACTGCGACCTGGCTCGCGAACACGTGGCGTCGTCGATACGGCCCCCCTGCTGGAACGGGATTTCGCCCGACTCGCCGGGCTGGGCTGGTTCGGCAAAAACACCATGCTGATCAACAGGAAAGCGGGAAGCTGGCTGCTGCTGGCGGCCCTGCTGACGGACTTGGAACTTGAACCCGACCGACCGCACGAAACGTCCCATTGTGGCACGTGCACCCGTTGTCTGGACGTCTGCCCGACGGATGCATTCGTGGGCCCACATGTGCTCGACGCGCGGCGCTGCATTTCCTATCTCACAATCGAGCTCCGCAGCCCCATCCCGACTGAGCTGCGAGATGGCGTGGGAGACTGGCTGTTCGGATGTGATTTGTGTCAGCAGGTCTGCCCCTGGAACCGTAAGTCACCACTGACGAGTGACCCGATCTTCCAGCCCCTGCCTGATCTGCAACCCGCCAGCGCACTCGACATTCTCAAGCTGAGTGAGGCAGAGTTCCAGACCCGTTTTCAAACGACGCCCCTTTCACGCCCCGGCTGGGATGGACTGCGACGCAATGCCGCGATCGTACTGGGCAACTCGGGCGACGCCTCCCTCATTCCCGAACTGACGGACTGCCTCAACGAAGCGTCCGCTCTGGTCCAGGAAGCCATTCAGTGGGCTCTGGAAAAACTGCAGAAGACCTCCTGCAGTTCCGCCACAGAAGATTAACTTCGTCACCATCAGGCCATATCAGGCCATGGATCTCAGTGCGGATGCGGGACAGATTGCACCCGTTCGCGGTGAGTCGCTTTGAGACTCACTTTAAGAATCCAGTTTCAGTTGATTCCAGTCGACATCTCTCAGCCGAGCCGCCTCAGCGGCCTCCTTCAGCTTTCGGACAGTGAAATCCTTGTGGTTGGCGACGGCCTGTTCGCTGATTCCCAGCTTCTCGGCGACCGTCTTGTTGGACCATCCCAGGACGAACAGCAGTTCGACACACTCCAGTCTTTCGAACTCACCCCGACTCAACCACGAATGGATTAACCCTTTCAGACAGTCGGAAAGGACCCGCTGCTGGGCGACCGACCGTTCTTGAGACCGGGCCATGCTCGACACTTTTCGCCCTCGATCGGCCGGTTCATTCCCCGCTTGCGACTCGCTGCTGTGAATGAGAGGCAGCAGTGGCCGACGCCCGTTTCGCCGCAAGACATCGGTCAATTTATGAGCCGTAATCGAAAACAGAAACGCTTCCAGCGGCGTGGACTCATTGTAGTTGGGCAACGAGACCAGAAAGCCGAGAAACGCTTCCTGCACCACATCCTCGGCCGCCGTGTCGTCCTGCAAGCGACTGCGAACGAATGCCAGCAGTCGTCCCTCATAGCGGGCAATCAACTGTTCCCAGGCCGCAGCAGTCCCCTGCCGCACCTCCTGCACCAGACTGGCCTCATCATCCGACATCAGTACCATCCCCACCGCCCCGCAACACCACCCGCCCCGATCATAGCGTCCGCATCAACCAGCCGTCCAAACCAACCCCCTCGCCATCGCCCTTCAGTGTATAGAGAAG
>NZ_DASWWZ010000447.1:0-7195 GCF_036405755.1 Schlesneria sp. | reverse complement strand
CGTCAAGGAATCTCAACGTGGCTATCAGACGTCAATTCGCAAGAAAACTTTGATTTGCTGAACGACATGCGTAGCGAGCGGGCGAACAATAGAGGCTAATTTCATCTGGGTCAACACATCTTTTCCAGTAGTACGCATTTTGTAAGAAGCGCAAAAACGAGGGATTTTTTTCCGTTTGCTGGCACACCCCGAATCAATCAACCGAGTGTTCCGAACTGATACGGCTTGCTGACCGATCGCTCAGCAGGGATGACGGCTTTGTCACCAGCCCCAGTTCGACCAGCATCTTCAAAAAGTCGTGAGCCACAGGACCAGCCACAGCACCACCGCTTCCTCCATTCTGAAGCACCACCACAAATGCAATGCGAGGCTGTTCCGCAGGGGCGTATCCCGCGAACCAGGCGTGATCGACACCGCTAGTCTCTGCAGTCCCCGTCTTCCCGGCGATCGTGATCTCCTTCATCCTGACCGTCTTATAGGCGGTTCCTCGCGGATGATGTACGACCATGGTCAGCCCCTCACGAACATAGCCGAGCGTCTCACGCCGCAGGCCTTCGATCGGTTGCGCCTGCGATGCGGGAATGGCACTCCGGAGATAGCTCGTCTCATCCATCGACGCAGGCCCCGAGTCCGCAGCAAAATGAGGGGTCACGAGGTGACCGTCATTCGCAATGGCCGCCATGATCCGGGCCATCTGCAGGGGAGTCATCATCAACGACGACTGTCCGATGGACAGGTCGAGTGTGGTTCCGGGTTTCCATTTTTCCTGAACCTCCCCAACCCCCAGCGGTGCATCAGGGACAGGGAGTCGTCCGGCTGATTCGGACGGAAGATCAATCCCGGTGGGCTGCCCGACCCCAAACCGCCTTGCCCAGTCGACCAGCGAGCGTGGCCCCATCCTGCGTGCGGCCGTATAGAAATAAACGTTGCATGATCGGCACAAGGCATCGGCAAGACTCACGTCTCCATGACCGACACCGCTGTGCCGGAAGGGAAGACAGCGATTTCGATCGGGGCGATCAAGAAACCCCTGACAATGGAATTGCGATAAAGGAGGCATTTTTCCACTCTCGATCGCGGCCACGGCGGACACGATCTTGAATACCGAGCCTGGCGGCAATGCCATTTGCGTCACACGTGACAGGAAAGGGCTGCGAGGATCAGATTTCACTTCATCCCATTGCGCCGCGTCAGGTGTGATCAACAGGTTCAAGTCAAATCTCGGTGCCGCTGCGGCGGCCAGGATCGCACCGGTCTGCACATCCAGAGCAACAAGAGCTCCTCCCTGCGGACAAGTCGGATCCCGAAACTGCCCCTGACTCGTTTCCGGATCGACTGTTCCTTTGATGGTGACCTTGGCGAGTGCCTCATCCAGCAGTTGTTCTGCGCGTCGCTGGACATCGGCATCCAGCGTCAGCACAAGGTCACGGCCGTGCTGAGGCAGGCGGACAACACGCGTTTCGACTATTTCACCGCGACGGTTCTTGACGAGCGCTCGTTGACCACGTACCCCTTTCAGCAGGGAATCATAACTTAGTTCGAGCCCACTCAATCCGCAGGGATCACCGAGCCGATAATCCTGGGGGTCGCCGTCAGGAAATCGCTCTTTGCGTTTTGCCAGTTGCTCGTCCGTCAGCGGTTTTCGAATTCCAATGACGTGAGAAGCCAGTTCACCTGCTGGATAGTGACGCCGCCGATGGACAATGATCTGCGTGTAGGGATAGCGCTCAGGATGAGCTTCAATTTCTGCCCGGGTCTCTGCATCAATTCCGGAGATGACTGTGTGGTATTCGAACTCTTCCTTGACGGGTTGAGGACCGCGATCTCGTTCCGGCGGTTCCGAAAGTGCCTGCTGTACCTGATCCCAGATTGAATAGACGACGGACGGTGATTTTTCTTCACTTTTCGGCTGCATTTCGCCTGCCGCTTCAGAGCGCTGCAGTTGCCTTCGATAGACCGACTCTTTGATTCGCTCGACCCGCTGCTGCTCTCTCTCGCGCGCCTCGTTGATCTCATCCAGAGATCGATCGGTCAGCTCAGCAATCTTTTGCCAGGCGACTTCTCTCTCAGCGAGAATCTTTGCTTTCTGTTCCTCGACCTTCGCCTGATCCTTGCGATCCGTCTGGCTGAGACGCATCCTGGACTGGTCGGCGACCCACTTCTCGTCTGGGGGATTCTTCAATGCCGGATAGTAGACCGCCAGGTCGTACGTCTCGGCATCGCCCGCCAGAATACTGCCATCCACCGCGAGAATTCGGCCGTCTCGTGCTGGAATGTCTTCCAGTGTCTCTGTCGTTAACGAGAAGGTCGCAGCGAAATCTTCGCGGAGGCTCAGTTGGAGTTGAGCCACACGACCTGTGACGACCAGTACGGGCAGCAGCATCCCAATCCACAGTACAACCAGTCGAATTCGCGGATCCCGGTCAGGGTTGAAGCCCCGATCGGCCGCTGCGTCGTCTCTCTCGGAAAAGGATACGGGTCGATTCAGCATCATGTGCTCAAGAGTTCCCACAATCAGCACGACAACGTCAACGTTCAAATCGGGTCAGCATCGACCATTGGTTATTCAGCGAGAATGTCGATCGCGATTCCTGGCGGCGGATCATTCTGCGAACCAGACGATAAGCAGTCGTCAAGAACAGTACGATGGCCGTCGTATAGGACGCATCGCCGGATGCGAGAATGAGCACGCGCATCGGGTCAACCAACTCTCCGACCAGCCAGGCCTGCGTCAGGACGTTCAGACTTCGCCACAGGAATGTGGAGACAATGACAAAGATCGAATAGATCACAGTCCCCCGAGAGGGTGTCTCTTCGAGCGCCGCTGCCAACAGACTGGCGATCACGGTCGCGATGGCGAGTTGCACACCGACCCGTTCACTCGAAAGCGAATCGACGCCCAGTCCCAGCAGGGCGGCCCACAGAATTCCCGCCGTCCCCTGATTGAGGAATACCGACGCCACCAGCACCATTCCGGGGAACCATGGCCGCACTTGTTCCCAGCCCAGAATGGGGGCGATGGTCGACTGCAGCACGAGGGCCAGCGAGACCAATGCGGCCGTCACAGCGAACCGGGTCATCATCTCACCACCAATCGTTCCGGGTTGGCCTCGATCCGTAAGACCTGAACCGTCGTGAGTTGCGCGGGGAGCGGAGCAGGGCGAACAAGGACAGTCCATTCATGGTCGTCTGGTCCCAGTTCAGCCTCCACGACACGACCGTAGTAGAACGGCGTGGGGACAACGCCGTCGCGGTCTGCTGTGTAGACAGCGTCATTAAGTCGAACAGATTTCTCGGCTGGAATCCCTTCCAGTTTGCACAGAGGCCCCCCCTGTCCCTTCAGGATTCCCTGGGCTTCAAACACGAACCCCGAATCCGTTTCCCGGATCAGTTGAGCACGTCCGCGGTAGCGAGAATCCGTCACCAGTTGGAATGTGCTGGTCCATTGCCCGACGGTTTCGATCTTCCCAATCACGCACCGTCCCAAGAGCATTTTGTCTTCAGCCGAGATGCCAAAATCCTCGCCCCCGTCGACGAGCGGGCGCAGGGGCTTTCGATTGGAAATGACGAGTTCGTTTTCGCGCAGCCCCTGATTCGCCCCCTGGGCCAGGAACTTTCCAGCACGCCACTGCTCAGCGACAACATCACCCAGCACAGCGACTTCGGTCAGTGCGGGGGAGACCAAACGCTTCGTCTGGTTGATGGCCGAATAGATTTCGTCCTCTGCGGCCAGTCGTTCGGTCAGTTGCGCCAATCGAAGTTGTAGAGCCCGATTGTTGGCTCTCTCGTCATCCAGTTCTTCCGTCAGTTTGGCCACCAGCGGCCCCTCTGCTCGGTCACCCGCTCCAGCGGATGGATCGAACGGCCTCAAACCAAGACTGTTCGCTGCGTGATTCACTGCAACAAATGCGGGGCGAAGTACATCCATCACTCGTGCCCGAACAACGGTCGTCAGCCCCTCGGGAGCGAAATAGAGACCGATTCCCGTCAGCAACAGACAGCAGCATGTCATTACGGATCGAGTTGCCATGGCCAGCAGCAATTCTCGTTGAGGTTTCAGGACGTGTGTTAGGATGCATTCCGAGATCGATGTCTCACGTCGACGAAAATGGACTCCCGCGCTGACAAACTCCGAATCGCGAGAGCTTCCTGCTCGTGAGGAGAGCCGACTGTGCGACTCGGCCGGTCACGAGGGCAGAAATCCCTGTTCGTCACAAGTTCCGATCGTTTGTTTCAAGCCCCTCTTTCCACTGCGAAAGATGTTCAATGCAAATCGCCGCACCACGGACGACCGTTCGCAGCGGGTCATCTGCGACCCGCACCGGAATCCCCAGGTGCTCTTGAAAATAAAGCGGCAGCCCCGGCAGAAGTGCTCCGCCCCCCGACAGGACCATTCCTGTATCAGAGAGGTCTGCAACCAGTTCGGGATCACATTGTTCAATGACGGACTTCACGCAGCCCAGGATGGCATCGAGGGGACCTCGTAAGGCGTCTCTCACCTGCTCGCTGGTTACCATGGCTTTGCGAGGAACACCGCTCACGATATCCAGCCCACGGACTTCGCAGGTTTGTTCCTGATTCAGCGGGTATGCACACCCGATTTTGATTTTGAGCTGCTCTGCCGACTGGTCACCAATTCGCAGCGCGAAATGCTGTTTCATGTACTCCACAATCGCCTGATCAATTTCGTCTCCGGCGACGCGTAGTGATTTGCTGGCGACAATTTCTGCCAGACTCAATACAGCGACCTCTGTGGTCCCCCCGCCGATATCGCAGATCATACTGGCAAGAGGTTCAGAGATTGGCAGCCCCGCACCAATACTCGCCGCTTTGGATTCGTTGATCAGATAGACACGTCCGGCACCGGCACGTTCCGCACTGTTGAAAACAGCACGCTTTTCGACGTTCGTAATGCTCCCCGGAACCGAGATCACAACATTCGGTTTGAATCCGGGAGTGGTTCGAGCGGCCTTCTGGATGAAGTAGCGAAGCATTGCCTCGCACAGTTCAAAATCGGTAATGACGCCATCTTGAATCGGACGGACGGCGGTGATCGAGTCTGGCGTGCGACCGAGCATCTGCTTCGCCAGCTTTCCGACGGCCGTACCGCGTCCCAGAACCTTTCGCGTGCCATGCTGCAGAGCCACAACAGAAGGTTCGTCCAGGACCACTCCTTCGCCCTGAATGGCTACGAGCGTGTTCGCCGTACCCAAATCAATGGCCAGGTCAGGACTCAACCAACGTCGCAGACGATTCAGCATCCGTGCATCCGCCCTTGTCAATATGAATACCGCCCCCTGCCGGTCGAAATCCTTTCGCCGGACTGGTGGACATCGGCACTGTAGTCGAGAATCGGCAATTTTAGCAAGACGCGGTTTTGAACAGCGAGACTGGACAACCCATGAATGCCAAAACAAGTCTGCAGCCGACCGGTTTGCAGCGGAACAGGACGCGACGCGGACTGCCGTCGGCGGTCTTCCCAGCAACGATGGATTGCCAGCACCTCAAGTTCGTCCGTCACCATCGTAAGCTGCTGTGCCGCGCCGGGCGTAACAGGACAAAATCATGACGCACCAACGAAATTTCCCTTTCCTGGACCGCGTCGCGAAAGTTCGCAGCGGTGGAGGAAAGGGAACAGTTTCGCCCCCCCATAGGGGCGGCATCCAACGGTGCCTGAGTGAGAGCCTTCCCAGGAGCACAGCGAAAACCGCTGAGACTGGGTGAGCTCAATGGATTACGTCAGATTCGACAGGATACCTTGACCGCAGAAGTCGGGATTTCCAAATCGATCGATTCGGTGACCAAACCCATGAGCAAGCGACATCAGTAGTCGATTGTGCGGAGTACCACCGAACTTCAGCGATCGCCCCATCTTGAAGTCGAGGCCGTTGCCGACAAGCACAAATGGGATGTCGTCTAACGTGTGCGTGTTGCCCTTGCCGAGTTCATTCGTCCAGACGATCAGAGTGTTGTCGAGCAGCGAGCCACTGCCACCCGGTTCCGGAGTTTCGGCCAACCGCTTCGCCAGGTAAGCCACTTGTTCGGCGTACCACTTGTTAATGCGCGTCAGTTTTTCTTGTGATTTCTCATCATCGTCACCGTTGTGTGACAATTCATGGT
Source organism: Schlesneria sp. (assembly GCF_036405755.1). Taxonomy (NCBI): domain Bacteria; kingdom Pseudomonadati; phylum Planctomycetota; class Planctomycetia; order Planctomycetales; family Planctomycetaceae; genus Schlesneria; species Schlesneria sp. The sequence goes on along the minus strand of NZ_DASWWZ010000447.1, from coordinate 1,075 downwards.
GTCCTTCGTCGACACCGAGGAACTTCATTTTCTGATCGCCGACCGAGTTGGTGTACTGCAAGGTCGCAACGCGGGTGAAATCGGAAGCGAAGCTGTTCACCATCAACTCGATCTGCATCTTGCTCAGTCGAGGCATGTTTTCCGCGTCTTCTTTGACCCCTGGCTCCAGTTGGGGGACCGCGTGCCCGACGTCGTCTGCCTTTGAGGCACTCAGTTCTCGTTCCATTTCCCGGACGAACGTCGTTTGCTCTTCAAGCAGTTGACGATCCTCGTGATTTACCGAGGCAGCAAGAGTCTTCAGGTCCCCCTGAAGATCATCCAGGATGCTCTTCAGATTCTCCTGCCCCTTCATCCGCCCGTACATCTTTGAGAACATCTGGTAGGGGTTATCGATGGGTGTGTTTGGCTTATTCGGACCTGCGTAGGACATGCGTGTCCATGTATCCGCCCAATCCGGTACCAGCACTCCGAATTCCATCGAGCCAAAGCGTGTCCGTGTTGCCGGATTCGCCTGCAGAAAGTTCTTGATTTCCTGATCGATCGAGAGACCGCTGGACCATCCCGCAGGGGTATCCGAGCCCCCTTGAATGTTACCGGGGAAAAGTTCGACACCAGTCAGCAAGCAACCGATGCCGCGCATGTGACTGTCGCCGTCCCCTTTGACGCGATCACAGACACCGTGCAGCGTCAGCAGGCGATCCTTGAAGGGTTGAAGCGGCGTCAGACTTTCCTTCAGCGTGAACTCAGAGCCTTCTTCATCAGGCCAGAATGTCGGCGGGACGACACCGTTGGGGCTGAAAATGATAACGAGTCGTTGCTTGCGGGCGGATTGATTTGCAAATCCGAGACTCGGCAGGTTCAGTACGAATGGCAGTGCGGCAGCACTCAGGCCAAGGTCCCGAAGAAACTCGCGCCGGGATTGATGAGCCATGATCTTCCCTTCTTTACAGTCAACACGGTTTCCACAACCGTGCTTCTCGATGTGACGTTTCTCGAAAAGGTTGCCCGATCGCCAGGCATTTTAAACCGAATATGGTGCCCGCACGATGACCCGCTGCCCACTTAACGCGGAGAT
>NZ_DASWWZ010000446.1:0-16294 GCF_036405755.1 Schlesneria sp. | reverse complement strand
AAAGTTGTTCAAACCCTCTTTATCTTCATATGCAGACACGCTGGTTTTAGCCTCTCTAAACTTGACCGGCGAACCGTAAGGCTGATACAGCGAGTAAACACGGCATCCCATCGGAAAACGACGTTGGTAACCCTTTGCCTCTTCGTCAGAAATGAGGGTTTGAGTGGAAGAGGTGGCTTTTACAAGATTCTGCGTCTCCGCATTTTGTTTGGCGAGTTGTGTATTCTGATCTTTGAGGACTTTAACAGCCGCGTTTAACTGTTCATTCTGGCGTTTTGTAGTTCGAATAGTTTCATTTGCGTCGTCGTTCTTTTGTTTTTGTTCTAACTCCGCTGTTGTCTTGAGTGAAATACGTCTTTCAACGATCCAATACGTTCCGGCAAGAGTTGTGCTGCAGACAAGGAGAAAAACCATTCCCCATGAGGCCAAGGATCGATTTTTACGAAAATCAAACGTAAAGCACCCGGGATGTCTTTCCCAAATTCGCCACCCGATCGTAGTGATCATCACAAGTATTACGATGTAGACAGCTCTTTCGAAACCAGAAACGACGTTGATGGCAATCGATAGAGCGACTGCATTTTCCATCCATTGACGAATAGGCGAACTTGGCGCTTTTGGCGGTAGCGGTGAAGCAACCACTTGCGTCTGCTGTGTATTGTTAAGTTTTCGGCTTCGTCGGCGGCCCATGATTTTCTCCAAATGACTTGCTAGCGATCCCCGCGTGAATCGCCGAATGCTTCGCTCCAGGGCTTGATTGTAACATCAACGAACTCTCGAACTGATCGGATCTCAGTGTGAGTGCGTTTCTTGCATCGGGGGGTGCGTCGTTGCGTGAGTCGAAGGTTGGCCTGGTTGCTCGTGAGGGATTTGCTGGAATGCGTGAGTTCCGCCTGCGTGCGATCCGGCAGAGGTTTGGCGATTGATTGCATGTGGCTTCGCATCATGCACCATGAGAGCAACTAATACCGCTCCATTGCCAAGTGGCCGAGCACGTCGAGGACGAAGTGGGCGATAACCGGAAGCCGGAGTCAGCAATGACCGGTTGCCGGATCGAGGAACTTCTCAACTTTCTTTGAAATATGGTGCTGGCGCCATTGCTCGGCGGGCGCGAGCGGTCGGTTCCTGTTGCAAGCACCGTTCAGGATTTCGTCGCGTTCCTTCTTCCGAGTCATCAAGATCGCTGGGGGAATGTGTCGGCCAGTCGAAATGTGATGGTGTAAGTTCTATCTTCGCGTGTGCAGCGCGGCAGCTGGGCACCCTGTGGAACCGGAATTTGCGTGGCAGCGGCTTCCAGCCGCTGAGCGTGGGTCATCACCGGCTGGAAGCCGCTGCCACCTTTCACGGCCGCCATGACGCTGGCCTGCATCGTGCGAACGGCGTGAAACTGGTGATACCCACGCTGGGTGGCCCGACCGCCTGTTGAGGGCGGTCGGGTGCCGGAGGCACAAGATGCAATCTCGTCGGCTGGCCATTACACATCTGTGGTGAATTCATCATCAGCTTCCAAACCAGGCGGCCGCCGAATCGGTAACCAACAGATTTCTGTTCAAAGTATCAGCGATCCGAACTCCACGGCCAGTCCCTGGCTCGCTCCACCAATCCGGCCCGAACGGGATTCATGTGCATGTCGTCCAGTTTTTCTTCCACCTTGCCCCGCTACCCAACGTTGAATCCGTAGTAGCGTGCCTGTCAGATGGGTTCGGTGGAGTCAATCTGGGACCAGTCACTCTGGAAACACAGGGGCAACACGGTTTTCAATGCTTTCGAAGTCAGTTTCTTCCACTTGTTCAGGGGCGGGCTCAATTGCCACGTTTCCAGGAACCAGATGAGAGCGAGGACGTGATCCGGCATTATCACAGATCCCAGGCAAAGCCCCTGATGCCGTGCCAGTCGACTCCCCAGGGTGCCAATGACGATTTTCTTCACTCGATCTTGCTGCGGGTCCTTGCACCTCTTGTCGCACGAGAAGGTCCCGAAGTGGATCTGCTCCTCAGTGTCGTAAACGCGTCTTTCAACCATGGAGGACAGAGCAAAACTGCGTGCGGTGATCCAAAGAGAGGAACACTCATGGTGGCCATTAGTTTCTCTAAGTTTGCCAAGAATGGCGTGACGGTGTCGTCACAGGAGATTGGAATTTCAGCTTCGAAGGGTAGACGCTGCCGTTGCAAGGCTTTTTGGGGGTGTGGGAGCTGAGCTATACTGCGTTTCACGAAACGGCGTGTGTGCGATATCTTACGAGTTGGTTGTGATGCGAGATTGGAATGTCTTCTTACGTGTCGTCGGGACCCTGTTGGTCGGACTGTTGCTTGTAACACGCTGGCCGATTCTGTACGCGACTATGTCTCTCATCTTTGCCGTTTATGGTTGTTACGTTATTAGACTCGGATTGAAGGGGGTGGCGAAGGGAGCGCAAAGTGATCCTGAACTTCAAAAGCAGTATCGGGACTGGGGCAAGAAGACAATTGTCCTAGGTTGTTTCTATCTCATGTTTGCATTGATGTTTTTCGGGAACTATTTGAGTCCGCCGGGGAATGGGCGTTGAAGCAGTTGGCCAGTTTGCTGCCAGAAGTGAGTGCGCGTACAGTTCGTAGTCTCCTCGGATTCGCCCAGGAGACATGCGGTCGAACGGTCGGCCCTTCAGGCCTTTTGGTGTTTTTCCGAATCACGTCTGGCCCGATGGGCCAGGCTATTTGAACGAATGGCCCTTTGGGCCGGAGAACGAATGGGGCTTTGGGCTCGAGAATGCATGTGAGTACACTTGGGACACAGTTTGTCTCAGGGGCGCAGCTTCAGAACGAGGCTCAGCAGACTCTATCGAGCTCACGAGCCACCCCCATCCCTGCAACGCCTCGAATCAGAGGGATCTTCAGTCCCAAATATTCAGTCAGCAGGACCGACTCGAGTGGAAGGCTGCGCAAGTTGCCAGCCGACCCGTTTCCAAGCCTTTGCAATCGACGAGCGCAATGCCGCGATGGGATTGGTTACGAACCATCTCGGTGACAGCTGCGGAGACCAAGGGTTTCTGCCTATGACATAGACGGATTGCCAGCCGATACACAGAATGACAGCGAGGCAGCTTCCTGAAAAGCAACACCTCGCTGTCACTGGTCCGAACGTTCCGTGAGCTGTTGTCCATGTCGCCAGCCGTCGGCAGACGCTTGAGATGACCCGCCGTTGCATTGCCCAGCAACAGCAGTAAGTTCGGTGCAAAACCGCAGAAGCTTTCTCGTAATTCGGAAGCTTCGCCCGCCGCAAACGTCGACGTCAAGGAAGCATTTCTGGCGGATTCAGGGTGACGTGTGCAACGAGGGGATTCTGTGCACAAATATCACACCGAGCGCCAGAAATGCGGATGACACCCCTCTTAGTGCCCACCGACGGAATCCATCCATTACCGGTAGCCTGCAATCTTATCTCAAGGCCCTGTCGGTGTGCACACTCGTTCGAGATACACGGTTTGCCTCTGACCTGTTCTGCTGGATCATCATTACAGGCACCGTCTTTTCATGCGCTCCGGAAGTTGGGCTACATCCGGTAATCACCATTGAAAAGATTGCTCATCAGCCATTCCCCAATTCAGGATCGCTCATTTCCTGGGGCCGAAACGTCGCTTCGCAATCAGGCCGGCGATTCCCGTGCTCAGGAGATAGAACATACTCGGTTCTGGTACTGCGACGGCCAGGCCGATAATGTCTGGGGAGCCACTGCCGATCTGACCGATGAATGTTGCCTGTCCTGTTGACAGATTAAGCGAGTAGAGTCGGTCCAAGTCTGCAATAAAAGCATTGTTGTCGGCAGTAATATCGAATCCGCTGTCACCCGAAATGTTGAATCCCAGGGAACCGACTGTATTAAGGACTCCGTTATTTGGTGGCTGCTGCCTCACCAGCGTATTCAGGTTTGAATCGATACCGAAAAGAGTCGTCGAGGTCGTTCCTGCAAAGTTATTTGTGTAACCGATTGTCGTGATGCTCGGGTTTTTTCCGAAATTTACGTCGCCAGCGGCATACGCAAGATTGCCGTCGATATTCACGTTCGTCGTTGGCGTTGCAAACGTCACCCGGTAGTTCTGGTCGGCCGTGGTATCAACGCGCAGGGCATCTGGAACGGGGTTGAAGTCTATTCCAATGTTTCCACTCAGGTTGAACGGAGATCCCGTCAGTCCCACTGATGTTGCCTGGCCAGTGACCGTATTGATCTTAAAGATCGCACCTTGGCCCATTCCATTGACTCCGACACCATACAGCTCCTTCGTCGAAGGTCGAAAGTCGATATCCTGCAACATGTAATCGCCGAGTCCTGTCACACCAACGGTATTCGTGATCACACTCGAATTCGACGAATTAAATGTCAGTAACTGATTGTCAGCGGTCAGCCCGGTGATGGTCGCTGCGTTCACAGACACGGGTAAGATCGCGACGAATGTGAATGCCAAGCACATTGAAAGTCGATGGAACATAGAACGAGTATCCTTTGAATGGCGTATTTGAGATTAAACTGGATTAAAAAAGGGAGTTCAGAAGGACCTAAAATGATGTTCACTACGACGAATTCATTTTTTCCCTCCGAGCCAATGTGAGAAGCTGTCGAAGGGCTCCCGTTCGCAATGGATATTCCGCTTAACACTGTAATTCAGGCCGAGTTCTGAATTTTCGGCACCTGTGCAGATTAAGTACTCGTAATGTGTCGTTATCACCGCACGCGGGAATGAATAGTGAACATGAGGGCAGTATTTGTCGTGTATTTGATCGCAGTTTGCTGACTGATCAGAGGGATTTGAGCCTTAAGAAATGCAATCGTGTGGAATCAGATCGCGCAGGGAGGCTGACCCTCGCACGCACTGACTCGAACGGCAACTGGCCAAGACGGCGCAGGCACCTCGAATAACACTCGTTCTCTTAACTGTGAGAATATCTTGGGAGCCCGTTTCCGATTCTTGAAGACGATGTGGGGGCCATGGGGATCCTGCATGTCCGGAGCTGAGAACTGGCCTCGTTGCTCGTCAATGATTTCCAGGAATATGTGACTTTTACCAGCGCGTGACCGGACAAAGGTTTGACGATCACGATGACATGCCTGAGATTTGGCATCACGCATCAAGAGAGCAGCGGATATCACTCAACGTCAAAGCGCGTGAGCGCGTCGGCGACGAGATCGACGACACCGGCCTCGGCAGTCAGCAATGATTCGTTCCCGCATCGAGGAACTTCTCAATTTTCTCTCAAGCATGGTGCTGGCGTTGCCGCTGCTCGGCGGGTGAGAGCGGTTGGATTCTCTGGCGGGCATGGATGAAGATTTTCTCGCGTCCTTTCATCAGACGAATCAAGACCGATGGGGAATCGATTGGCCAGCCGGAACGCGACGGTGTGAGTTCTGCGGTCGCGCGGCAGGTTTGCGCCCTTCAAGTGAAAAACTCCGTGGCAGCGGCTTCCAGCCGCTGAGCGCGGGTCATCACCGGCTGGAAGCCGGTGCCACGATTCACTGCCGCCATGACGCTGGCCCGTATCGTGCGAACGGCGTGAAACTGGTGATACCCCGCTACCTTCTTGACGACATTCTGTCGATGATTAATTATGCCGATGCAACTGGAAGCGCCGGAGAAGCTGGCATGCCAAAGGAACGAACATGGTCTGGGCATTCTTTCGTGGATGGCGGCGGAAGCTGGGCCTGCTGACGCTGGTCATGGCGTGCGTGTTCATGGTGGGGTGGGTGCGAAGTCATGCTGACTACGCCGAGTCTGTCGATCTCTCGTTGATACAGATTGTTTCTTCCAACGGATCATTTGAGATCTACGACCCGAAAGGGTTCAGAACCGAGACGCTGGAACTGGCTGATGGAAGGGTTGAGCTGGTTGAGCAAAACCTGCCGCTTTTTGAGATCGACTACATCGTCGTCGTCATTCCCCTGACGGTGTTCACTACATGGCTTCTGCTATCGAATCCCGGCAATCCCGCGACCGGATCAACAGAAGGGGCTGTGTGATCATGCAAGAATTTTTTCGCGGGTGGCGACAGAAGACGGGCATTCTCACTCTGATACTGGCGTGTGTCTTCCTTACAGCGTGGGTGCGCAGTCTGATTCTGATCGATCGTATTGTCGTTTGCATCAGTCCAACATCGAGGCAGCAATTCGGAACAGATTACGATGCGTTCTGGTTCGTTCATGAAACCGCTAATGGACCTGACTTTGGCAGCATTTGGCTACTTGACCGGAAGGCGATACCCCGTCCGCAAGGGGACTAGTTAATCCCGTTTCAACGGTTGGAGAGAGACTCCCCTTCATTCACTCTTGACTGGCGATGGCGACGGATCGGCTTCGATTTCAGCAAATGCCATTGGTTTGAATATTCGATGCCTGAATTACAGAGACGGTGCTTGATTTGTCGTGTTCCTTATTGGTCAGTCACACTACCGCTGACCGCCATTTCCGCCTGGCTCTTATGCAGAAAAACATCGTCGACGAAAAAGGAGCCCGTCCGAGACGGGCCCCTGAGTGCTTGCCGTCAGTCGATCTGACGATTTCCAGCACGACCGGATCGGATGGCGAGTTGAGCTGTGAGGCCCCCCCTGCTCTCAGGTGATTTTCCGAGCTAGAAGTTCGCTGCCACTCACGAGCGGGGCTCTTGCTCGATTTGTCGCGACAGGTTGGCGACTTTTTTGGCTACTGCCAGGCGGCGTCTGCTCGAGTGATCGCGGCTTCAGCCGTCAGCAACGTCTGACGAACGATCATTTCGCGACTCCCGACGCTTCAGTGTCTGTACCCGCTGTCTTGAGGGTTGCTCCGTAGCTCGATGAACGCATCTGTGCTCATCAGGGCTTTTCCGGGCGTACCTTGACTGAGCTTCCTGCTCTCCTTCCGTCCGGCAAACCAACTTGGGCCGGGATTACTTTTTCACTTTCGAGTCCAACTCGAACTCATGTGTGTTCGTACCTGCGGCGACGTCTGCCATCAGGCCGCTGGTCCGGACCTCCTGGTAGGCTTTGGGAATCTTGATTGTGGGGGCGGCAGGCTGGCCGGTCGATTTGGCGGCGAGGGGATCAACCGCCGGTGGTGGTGAAATGGCGACTCGGTAACTTCCGGGTGAGCATTTCAAGGAGTACTGCCCATCTTCCTGCAGTGGTGCGTTCGCGGTCTGTCCCTTTTCATCAATGAAGAGGATGGATCCGCCGCCGACCGGTTCCCCATCGAGACTCACCATACCCGTCACGTAAGATTGAGGCTTTGAGCCTGAGCATCCCGAACCGAGAAGGGAACTCGCAAGCAACCCCACCATCAGGACGAAGCCAAACAGACGATGAGCGTTCTTCAGCCGAATGAGGGGAACAGGTAATCCCATTGCAGTCTACCTTGTTTCAAAGATTTCGAATGGCGTTCGTACCAGATCTGGCAGGCCGGCCGGCGGACCTTTCAGCCGCGCCGGCCGGCTGCTTGAAGAGGCGGCTGCCTGCCAGCACCGCGCTGCAGGGGAACGCGTCGCCCCTCCAGCGAGAGGAGCGACGTGTTCATACCAGTCGGGAGGACCAACGTTTTGGGACTGTCCTTCAGTTGTACTGGGGGACAGCCAAATTCGCCGGTCACAATGTGATGAACGGTGAAGGAATTCACCGCTCCGCGTTCGTGGGCCTTAGTTGAGGCCCTCACCCATGACCTGTCCATCGTCCCGGATACACGTGTTGCGAAAGACGGTCCAGTCCATGCTGTTGCTGAGGAAGACCGTGCCGCCGTCACCTCGCAGGACGTGTGCTCCACCCGTATGTGCGGAGTGAATCGCGGTGTTGGTTCCGTCTCGGTGGTTGCCACCTGAACCGTCTGCCAGAGTGTTGTGGCCGACGGGATATCGCGTGGTCGTGGTGTTGCGGCTCCAGGGTCCTGCCGCCCAGGTGTAGACACCCCCAGGTTGAGGTGGGGCGACGGTGGCACCGGGGCCGATCCAGGCACCCCATTCGGCGCTGGAACGGATTTCAATCGGAGTTCCGCCGACGCCCGTCGTGCCCATCGCGGATTGTTCCCCCACGATGATCGTGTTGGTCAATCCGTCAGACGCATCGCGCATCCGGGAGACGGTATTCGCGACAAGCATCCCGTTTGCACAGGCATATCCCTGTCCCCCGGCAATGCAGCGTCCCATGCCTGTAGGATCGGTGGGGTCGATCGCGTTCGTCGCGGCTCCTGAGATCCCAATATAGGACGTCGTTGCGACTTTCGTGGGGAAGTCCGGTCGTACGTTCACGCGAGACGCAGAACTGGATGCGCACCACAGGAAATCCGGAGTCCAGTTATTGAGCATGGCGATGTTGACGCCACCGGGATACCCCTGATCGTTCCAGTCAATTCGGTTGAAGACGTTCGACTGTTCCATTTGGGGCAGGATCGAAACCAGCCACGAATAGTGGAACATTCCAATTCCACCGGGGGGGAAGGTGTTATAGGTGTCATGATAGTTATGTAAGGCAAGACCGATTTGCTTCAGGTTGTTCTTACATTGTGTTCGGCGTGCTGCTTCACGCGCCTGTTGCACTGCCGGAAGCAGGAGTGCAATCAGAACGGCGATGATCGCGATGACCACCAGCAGCTCGATCAATGTGAATCCGCGATTCGTTTTTCTCTTCATGTGGCATCCAATCTGTAAATTGATGAGTTGGACAAAAGCGTAGCAATCTCGAGAAACAACCAGCGAAGTCAGATACCGACAAGTGAGCAGATAGAAACGCTCACACAAACGAGTAGCGATTGCGAGATTCGCAACCTGGAGAGAAGTTGCAGTGATCTGCCAGAAAAACGCGCGAGTCCCCGGAGCGTCAGCGGAAGTGCAATTGTCAAAAAGATAAACGAGGTCACCTGTTCCGGGTGGCGGGCGTCGAATTTCCCTGTCGTATCTGACCGGGATTCGGAAACGCTTATTCCTTTCTATCGATAAGGACACGAGGGCGCACCTTCCCCGGGGAAATCGCCATCACGCATTGCTTTCTGCGTTGCGAATCCTCAGGTCAGTCGTGCGGTGAGAAGAGTGCGTTACGCGATGATCTCGGTGATCGGCGTACCGTGGTCGATCTCGAGTCGTTTTCGACCGGGGATTTCGAGCTGACGGGAATCCAGGCCGAGCTGATGCAGGATGGTGGCATGGATGTCAGTGACGTAGTGCCGGTCTTCCACGGCATGGAAGCCGATTTCGTCCGTCGCACCGTGTACGACACCCCGCTTCAGACCTCCACCCGCCATCCAGACCGTGAATCCGAAGATGTGGTGGTCTCGACCATCGGCACCTTGAGTTCCCGGAGTCCGACCGAACTCCGTACAGAAAATGACGAGAGTCTCATCCAGCAATCCTCGTTCGTCCAGATCGTGCAACAGGCCTGCGATCGGTTGGTCCACGGCGCGGGCGAGTCGTCCGTGGTTTTCTTTCAAGCCACCATGAGCGTCCCAGGCACCGGCCCCACCCCCCCCGTGCTGAATCTGGATAAACCGGACGCCCCGTTCGATGAAGCGTCGAGCCGCCAGCAGTTGCGTTCCGAACTCTTTGCTGTGAGGCTGATCAAGTCCGTACAGCGCCTGCGTGCTGGCTGTTTCTTTGGAGAAGTCGACGATGTCGGGGATCGAAGTCTGCATCCGGAACGCAAGTTCGTAGGAAGCAATTCGTGCGGCCATGGACGGGTCATTCGGATATTCAACACCGCGAATGGAGTTGAGATCCCGCAGGAGACTCTCGCCGATCTGCTTTGCGTCCGACGACATGGGACGTTCGGGCCGGTTGAAGTCGAGAGGATTACTCGGATCGATCCGCAGGGGGACCGCGTCGTGGGCGGGGCCCAGGTAATACCCGTCTCGTTTGTTCCAGTATTCTCGTGTTCCGATCGAGATGAATTGCGGCAGGTTCTGGTTCAGCGAACCGAGTCCATAATGGACCCAGGCCCCGAGAGTGGGGAACTGGCCATCGTTTGTGTGGCGTCCGGAGTGGAACTGGGTCTGTGCTCCGTGGTTGCTGTCTGTGGTCCACATGGACCGGACAATCGCGAGTTTGTCGACGTGGCGAGCGATCTGCGGGAACCAGTCGCTCACCTCAATGCCACTTTCCCCATGTTTCTGGAAACCGACCTGCAGCGGATAAAGTTTGTTTCGCTGCAATCCGTTGCCGTCTGGTGCCACCAGTTTCTCGATGGCCAGTTTCTTGGGGTCTTGCGTGTCGGCGAACGGTGTCTCGGCGATCGTCTTTCCGCCGTACTGAGTCAGCATGGGCTTCGGATCAAAGCTTTCCATGTGGCTGACCCCGCCGTTCATGAACAGCCAGATCACGCTTTTCGCCTTGGGTGGGAAATGGGGCGTCCCCGTCGGGGGGGCCCAGTCGGCGCGGGCGACTCCATCCCGATGCAGCATGGCGCCGAGAGCCAGTCCCGTAAAACCCATTCCCAGGTCAGAGAGGAACGCTCGTCGAGGAAGGGATGAATGAAATGGTGACGTTATCATGAGTGATCCTTTCCAGACGGTTCAGCGAAGCGTGACGAAGTCGTTGTGATTCATCAGAATCCAGATCAGATTGGCTCGAGACGGGTCCACCGACTCCCCATTTTCGCTCTTCCAGCGTTTCATGGCGTTCAGGCTGGCTGCGATTTCTGCTTCATTGGGATGCATACACAGAACCAGCGCGAAAGCCCGTTTGACAAAATCCGTGTCATCGGTCGATTGCTGTGAAATGCGATCGGCAATCTGTCGGGCTGAATCGAGCACCAGCCTGCTGTTCGTCATGGCCAAAGCCTGCTGCGGAACAATGCTTTGCTCGCGGCGGTAGCACTCGCCGACATCCGCTTCATCAAACGTTGTCAGAAACAGATTCCGTTCATTATTCGAATGGAAAAAGTACATGCTGCGACGTTTTGAGTCGGCTTGCTGTGCAGGCATGACAGAGGGCCCCCCCATGGTGGGGTCGAGCGTTCCCGTGAGGCTGAGGATGGAATCCCGGACCGCTTGGGACTCAATTCGGATCGGGGTTCGTCGCCACCAGTAGCGGTTGTCGGGATCTTTCTTAAGGCAGTCTTCCGCGTCGACGACTGAGGAACTCATCCGGTAAGTCGACGACATAACGATCAATCGATGCAGGGTCTTCAGGCTCCACCCCTGTTCCATCAGCTCCGAAGCAAGCCAATCGACCAGTTGAGGATCTGCTGGTGCGGGACTGTTTCTTCCCAGGTCGAAGGGGGCTGGGGCGAGTGGCGTACCAAAGTGCCTGTTCCACAGATGGTTGACGGCCACACGCGCGGTGAGCGGATTGCGTTTGTCCGTAATCCACTTCGCCAGTGCCAGACGTCGACCTGTACTTTGGGCAGGCAAGGCGGGTGAGGGATCATCGGCTCCTGTATTTCGAAACCGTGTGGCAGTCCAGCGGGTCCCCGTGAATGGGGTGTAAGCATCGCCTTCCTTGATCGGCGACTGTGCCAGGGATTCTGCGTCGGTCAGCTTCTTCCGGGCTTCGTCGAGTTTCTTCTGCGCGTCTTCTTTCTTGGCATCATTGGCACTTGCGTGAGCGTGCTGAGCGAGGAGCACGTCACGTTCGGCTTGAGCGATCGCGAGGTGCCGCTCCGCTTCAATCGCGGTGGCCTTTCTGGCCATTTGCAGATCTTGAGCGGCGTTTTCCTGCAATGCCCGCGTGGCTGCCACGCGAGTTTCGACACTGGAGAGTTCGGCCCGGGCGATCTTCAGTTCGGCGTCGGCCAGTTCGAAGTCATTCTGGTCGCTTCCCAGGGATTTCCCCATCGGGTCTGTCAGCAGCTCATTCCCAGGCAGTTCGGAAAGCTGGAACTCATGAAAAGTGGCGAGGGCATCGAACGTCATTAACCGCAGCGATCCCTTCCGTCGAGGAATCGGAGTGCGGTACGCCAGGAGATGTTCCCCGTTGATCGTGGCGTTGATCAGTGATCCTCGAACCCGGAGCTCCAAGACATATTCGCGACCGAGCTCGAAGGACATCGACTTCCTGCCGTCTCCCGGGTAACTCCATTCTCCCCCCGTGCGGTACGAGAATTGAACTTTCGAATCGGCCATCGATGCACTGACGTAAAGTTCCTGGCTGGTCTCGGACGCGTCACCGGGAAAGTTCTCGGAACTGATCGTGTCGAACACGATTCCCAAGCTGCGCCACTGGCTTCCGCCGTTGATGGTAAATCGCAATACCGCCTTGAAGTTATCGGGAGCGCTCTCCAGCAAAGTGACCGTCGGTTGATCGGTACCGTCTTTTGTTTGCTCGAGTTTTCCCGGCGAATGGACCCAGCCTTTGCCGTCAAGTCTCCAGCGGGCTGGATCCAGCGTCTCGAATGTTTCTTGAATTGGCCGAGGTGCGTCCGATGCCGCCTCTGCAGAGGTGGTCGTGGCTCGTTCCAGAACCTGCAGGGCTGCCTGCCGCTTTGCTTCCGCCGACTGAAGCTTCTGCCGCGCAGCCGCCACATAGTTTTCCATCACCCAGGGACGCAGTCCCGGCTGTGATGCGGTGGGAGTGAGACTGACCGGCTCGATCTTGAGTTCATCGAAAGCCAGCAGCTCGGGAACACCGGGATGAATGGCCGTCCCCTTGTCGGGCTGCGCCTCGTCCCCTCGAATGAATCGGTAGGTGGGGATGTCTGGCAGACCGTCAAAAGCGCGGGGAATGCCATTCTTGTTGAAATCGATCTCCCCCGGAACCATATCGATGCGAGTCAGATAGGGCTCGAAGAACGAACGCATTTTGTAGTAGTCGACCTGCGAAACCGGGTCGAACTTGTGATCATGACATTTGGAGCAATTCATCGTCAGCCCCAGCATGGACTTGCTGACGTGCTCGACGGTTTCCTCCATCCATTTATTACGATTGAAGATGAAGAAATTCCTAACCAGGAACCCCGTCGCGCGGAGTTTATCAGGGTCGTCGGGAGCGATTTCATCGGCGGCGAGCATCAAACGGAGCATCTCGTCGTAGGGCGTGTCACGATTGAGGGATTCCACAATCCAGTCACGCCAGTGCCAGATATGTCGGTCGCTGTTTCGGAGTTGATCTCCCAGTCCCCACCAGTCGCTGTAGCGCCAGATATCCATCCAGTGACGGCCCCAGCGTTCGCCGTGACGAGGGTCTTCCAGCAGTCGATTAACCGCTTTTTCGTACCACTGTGGTGATGTGTCGGATTCAAATGCGGCAATTTCTTCGGCCGTGGGAGGGAGGCCGATCAGATCCATCGTGAGTCGTCTGAGCAGGACGATTCGAGGGGCTTCCGGCTGAGGGGTCAAACCGTGTCGTTCGTGCCCTGCAGAGATCCAGGCGTCGATCGGATTGCGAACCCAGGCGGTATTCTTGACCACTGGGACTTCAGGGCGTACGACCGTGCGAAACGACCAGTGTTCTGTCGGGTCAGACTCGGGTTGCTCATCGTCGGGAGCGGGAGCGCCTGCAGCAATCCATTTCCGCAGCAGCGCAATCTCTTCTTCTTTGAGGGGCTCACCCTCCTGTTCGGGGGGCATGCGGACCGAGGTGTCTGTCGCGGCGACTCGTTCCAGCAGCAGACTGGAATCGGCGTTTTCACCTGGAGTGATGACTTTTCCGGAGTCACTTCCCTTGAGGATCAACCGGGCGGTATCCAGACGGAGGCCCCCTGCCTGTTTCAGTCCGCCGTGGCAGGCGTAGCAGCGTCCCTTGAGCAGTGGCTTGACCTGCGTCTGGTAATTCACGCCATCATCGGCGGCGGCAGCGAGCGAAATCAGATTGAACCAGCAGGTCGCGAAGAACCATCGTTGTAGAGAAATCCGCATTGTGCACCTTCTGAAACATGAGTTTGCGGCTTTATCTATCGTCTTGCTCGTTTGCCTTCCCCGAAATCTGCGTCAGGATCGGGTGATTATTGAGAATATGATAGCTAAGGGATCGCCGAGCACTCTGCTCATCTCGATTGAGAAGAAACGTCAAAATTTCTCGATGTTGACGGACTGTTTCGATCGCGGCATCGAGGTCGTGGTCTTCCCAGTGGAAGAGCAGTTCGTAGTAGCGGCCCTGGCGAACGAAGAAATCTTTAATGTAGACATTACCCGACAATTTGATCAGATAGTTGTGCAGTGATTCATCGATCAGAGGCAAACTTGACGGATCGGCCGGATAAACGTTTGCGTCCAGTATTCGCTGTAATTCTTGTGAGTCCAGTCTGGGAAACGCGAGCGCGAGCGCCTTGAGTTCCAGCGATTCGCGAACTTCAACGAATGCCTTCAAGTCGTCCTGACGAAATGCCCTCAGCCGCCATCCCCGTCGGGGAATGTGATCAAGCATCCCCTCCCCCGCCAATCGGTGAAAAATGTTCCGTATCACCGAACGACTGACGTCGTACTTCTCGGCAGTCACTTCTTCCCGCAGGTAAATCGAATCTCCTTCCAGGCTCGCCTTAACGAGGTCGTTTGAAATGGTTTCGTACGGGTCGCGAAGAGGTTCAGGTGGTTCCGCAGGAGGCAATTCCCCTTGTTGCGGCGGGCAGGTCACACTGGCGATCAGTCGACGGTTTGAGCCTTTTTCAAGCAACCCCTCACTGATTAACTCGGCAATGGCAGATCGAATCGGTGTGTGGCTGACATCGTAGTGTTCCGCCAGCGCGTCGATTGTCAACTGCGCAGGTTGAACCATGCCCGATTTCAGGCGGGCTTCTAGATCACTTTTGATGAAGTCTGCGATATACATCAAAGATAGCGTACTTGTTATTGAATACAAAAGCAAGTACATTGTCTTCAAAATCAAATCTCCAGTCGTGTGCACACTTCACTCTGTCATGGAATCTCAATGAAAATTACGGCGATCGAGACTCACGTCTGTCATGCCCGCATGCGGAACTGGATTTTTGTCAAAGTCATTACGAATCAGCCGGGGCTCGTCGGTTGGGGTGAAGCAACGCTGGAGTGGCATACCCGCAGCGTGGTGGGCGCGATCGAAGATCTCTGTCAGTTACTTGTGGGGGAAGATCCGCGTCGGGTGGAATACCTGTGGCAGATGATGTGGCGACAGCACTTCTGGCACGGGAACGGCATCGTACGATCGACTGCCATCGCCGGAATCGACTTGGCTCTGTGGGACATTCTGGGCAAGATTCATGGCGTGCCATGCCATCAACTGTGGGGCGGCCCGGTACGCAACTCGATTCGACTCTATTGTCATCTGGGGGGTGGGAACCTCGAGAGCTTCTATGAAACTCCCGTCGACAACGCGAATCAGTTCGCCGATCTGGCTCGGCAGGCGGTTGAGGAAGGATTCACCGCCTTCAAATCGATGGCGGTCCCCCCAACGATGCCGATCGAGGGGATGCGTTCGATCAAGGCGGCCGATGCCTGCGTTTCCGCGATGCGCGACGCTGTCGGTGACGACATTGATATTATGGTCGACTGCCACGCTCGCCCTTCCCCGGCCATGGGGATGCAGTTCGCCCAGGCTCTGGATCAATATGGGCTCTACTTCTTCGAAGAACCCTGCTGGCCGGAAAGTCTGGATGGTCTGGCCGCGATCAATGCCGCGGTAGTCACTCCGATCGCAACAGGGGAACGATTGACTCATCTGGCGGCGTTCCGGGACCTGTTCGCTGTCCGCGGATGTGAAATCTGTCAGCTTGATCTGACTCATTGTGGTGGCTTCACTGAAGCGCGGCGAATCGCGGCTCTGGCGGACGCTCACCGGATTGCCCTGGCGCCCCATAATCCACAAGGGCCCGTCAGCACGGCCGCCTCGCTGGAATTCGGGTTCTCGCAACCGAACTATATCATCTGTGAATCCGTGCATCAGGACGTTCCGTGGCGTGATGAAGTTGTCGATGAGGGCTACGTGATTGACCCTCGAACAAGGACCGTCACTCCCAATACGCGTCCCGGGCTGGGGGTCACCGTCAATGAAGAGGCGATCAAGAAGTATCCGTTCCAGCAGGAAGTACTGCAGCGAACCTTCTACAGCGACGGTGCGGTGGGCGATTGGTGATCTGGCCAGCCGGTCCAGCGCGGGAGCCCGATTGATGAGCTGGACGCTGGACTGACCTGCGCTCTGGAGCGCCCGACGACGTAAGCACGGTTTGTGGCAAGCAGATTTCGTGTGACGGAATTGGCTTTGATTTGAATCCCGCAGCGACAGGAATATCACTTCATGACGGTTTCCCGTGATCATGGCACGCTCCAGGGTGTGCTGCCCGTCCTCCATACTCCCTTTTTTGAGGATGAGTCGATTGACTGGAGCACGCTGGAGCGAGAGATCGACTGGGCGTTTGAGGTTGGTGCAGACGGTGTCGTAGTCGCCATGGTCAGTGAAGTCTGTCGGCTTCCG
>NZ_DASWWZ010000445.1:0-7427 GCF_036405755.1 Schlesneria sp. | reverse complement strand
TGAGCGCCGAAAGGACCGCGTCGCATCGGCTATGCCGTGAAGAATGCGGGACCGGTTCATGTCGAGAATTTAAGCGTTATCTGGCACTTTCCGCGAAATCGCAGAAAAAATTTAAAATTCCGCTGGCCACCTTGAAACACCCTCCTAGCATCATCCGTTCAGGTCCCTCTGCAGAGGTGACTGAACAAGCTGAATTGCGCTTACGTTCAGCTTCTCTTAATTGGTGGTGCCGCGCACTTCCATCGCCAGTTCGCATCGCGAGGTGGGATAGGACGTGTTGTCGCGTGGGCATCACACGCCCTTACATACGTTGATTTCGTTGGCCGAAAGCGGCCCTCCCATTTCGAAACTCGAGTGAATGCAGTGCGTTCATACGAGGCGGTGCCCAATTTTAACAGAAGGCGAACTACGTGAATCCAACTTCGAATTTAGGTCTACCTCTATTAGCCTACCGCAAGGTGCTGGCAATTGCCTTCGCGGCAGTCTCCCTCACTTTTCAGTCCACAGAAGCGGGATTAGTCCATACCTATGAAGCAGCCGGAGTGCAGACTTCGAGCGCGGTGAACACCACCACCATTAACTTCGATTCGGCGAATCCGGGCTACCATGGTTCTCAGACATTCAACCTGCCAGGAGACCTGACCGCGACTTATACCAACAATCAATTCAACAACACTGCAAACCAGTACGGTGGTGCAGGGGGAAACGGACAGTATCTGAATGTCACGGATCAGTTTCCCGTCACGTTGACGCTCACGAAGACCAGCGATCCTTCCCAAAACGCGCCGCAGGCCTATTTCGGCATGTGGATCTCGGCCGCGGATGCCGCCAATAAGATCGAGTTCTTCCTCGGGAACACTCTGGTTGACACTTTCACCGCGACAGCTTCATACCTTTCCTCGCTCTCACCCGCGTACTACGGGAATCCCAACGCTCCATTCCTCGGAGCCAACCCCTCAGAACCCTATGTCTTCGTGAATTTCTACTCGACGGATGCGGGCAATCTTTTTGACAAAATCGTCTTTACGAACATCTATCCCAATCCATTGGGAAGTAGTTTTGAAAGCGACAATCACACCTTCAGCACAACGATCCAGCCTCCTGCCAATGTCCCCGAGCCATCCTCCTTCGCCCTGTTAGGGCTTGGCGGTATCGGAATCGCCGTGGGTGCCTATCGCCGCCGCCGTAGCCTGGGCCTGACTCACTGATCTAGACGTCGCAAGCGGGACGACATTCTTCAGTCCTGCCGCATGCCGACAGGGCTTTACCCAAAAGAAATCAGCCTGCTCAACTGCATCAGTCCAGTCGCCAAATAAAGAAGTCGCGGTCCACACCTGTCACGCGATTTCTGATGTGGACGACTGGACTGACGGCGTTGAGCCTCCTCCATTTCCCCCCTCACCGGCTCATCACATCAACCTTGAAGGCTCGGCCCGTGCCAACAGCCCGGCTGGGCCTCCGGGTCTCCCGAACGCCCCCATCGATTGAAGTCCACGGCGCGAGAGCCCGGGGCGAGCATTCGGGACAACGCCGACAAAAGCCATTCCGATCTGACTCTGCCGTCTCGGACACCGGCCGCAAAAGCTGCGACATGCCGCCGGGCTCAACTCTTTTACCTTTCTGCTCTCAGAAAAAATCGCTCGACATGGGTCACTCAACATTTCCAGCCGGGGTCATTACGATATTGCGAACTACGTTCACCCCTGAAAGAGAGAACTGATGACTCGATCTTCGGCATTGATGACGATGATGTTGTTCATGGTCCCCGGACTGGCTGCTGCGGCCGATGGACCTCTCCCTCCGAAAGAAGCGGCTGCCAGCATTTCGCTTCCGGAAGGATTCCGGGCCACATTGTTTGCCGGTGAGCCCGATGTTTCGCAGCCGATGTCGATCACGTTCGATGATCGAGGACGAATGTGGGTGGTCGAATGCCGAACCTATCCCAAGTGGCAGCCTGCCAACGTGACTGAAGGAACGGACCGCATCCTGATCCTCGAAGACGTTGACGGGGACGGACAGTTCGACAAGCGGACGGTCTTTCTGGACAAAGGGGTCAACCTCAGTTCTGTGGAATTCGGCTTCGGCGGAGTTTTCGTCACCGCAATTCCTAAACTGATCTTCATTCCCGATGCGAACGGAGATGACGTTCCAGACGGACCGGCTCAAGTGCTTCTGGACGGTTTCGACGTGAAGGCAATTCACAACGTGGCCAATAGCCTCACCTGGGGCCCCGACGGCTGGCTGTACGGTTGCAACGGAATCCTTTCGAACTCCCGTATCGGCAAGCCGGGAACTCCGGACGCCCAGCGAGTCCCGATGAATTGTGGAATCTGGCGCTATCATCCCGTGCGGCACGATTTCGAAGTCGTTGCTCACGGAACGACCAACCCCTGGGGGCTGGCATTTGACGACCGAGGAGAAGCATTTCTGACAAACTGCGTCATCGAACACGTTTTTCACGTGGTCCCGGGCTCCCGTTTCAAGCGGATGTTTGGACAGGACTTTAACCCGATGACGTTCGAGTTGATGCAGACTTGTGCTGACCACATCCACTGGGCGGGGGGGACCTGGGAAGGTTCCCGCGACGGCAAAGGAAAGCACGGTGAGGCCGGTGGGGGACATGCCCACTCGGGAGCCATGATTTACGTCGGCGACCAGTTTCCCGCCGAATACCACAACAATCTGTTTACGCTGAATATCCATGGTCAGCGTCTCAACCGTGACTTGCTGGAACGCCACGCCTCAGGCTATGTCGCGCGACATCAGACGGATTTTGCCCCGTCTGGTGATCCCTGGTTCCGTGGCGTCTGCGTCAAGCAGGGTCCGGACGGGATCTATTTCACTGACTGGTCCGACACGGGCGAATGTCACAACTACGACGATCTGACAATCCACCGCGGGAATGGCCGAATTTTCAAGGTCACTTACGGAACCAATCACCCCGCCTACGGGAATCTTGCCAAGCTCTCTGACGATCAATTGATTGATCTGCTGTCGATGAAGGACGGACTTCGGGCCAACTCGGCACGTCGAATTCTTCAAGAACGATCGGTTCAGAAGAAACTGTCGTCGCAGGCCCGTAACCGGCTTAACAAAGATTTCGATGCACTCATGATCGATGCCGGCAACGGTCAAACGTCGAAATCACTGCAGTATGCCTGGACACTGCATGCGATTGGCGAATTGAATGAGTACAATCTGAATTCATTGCTCCGCTCACGCGATGACACCCACCGTGGCTGGGGCGTGCGCCTGGCCCTGGAAGAGAAAACCGCTTCTCCTGAAGTAGTCTCGCGTCTGGCGGAACTTGCCCGCCGAGACTCGTCTCCTTACGTTCGTTTGCAGCTCGCCTCTGGCCTTCAACGCCTGCAACTCGATCAGCGAAAGGCGATTGCAGCCGGACTTGTCAGCCATGCCTCAGATGCTCCTGATACGAACCTTGTCCTGCTGACATGGTATGGCATCGAGCCTCTGATCTCGCTCGCGGACGATGAAGTTCTGCCACTGGCGCTGCAGACGAAAATTCCCAAGTTGCGTCAATTTATCGCACGACATCTGGCCACGCGGCCATCCCCCCGATTCGCGCCCGTCTTACGTTGGCTGGAAGAGTCGGACGATAACGTTGCCACGCAGCGTGATGTTCTGACGGGGCTCTATTCCGCCATCGAAGGACGACGTGATCTGAAGGCGGATCCCGGCTGGGCCGCGGTTGCCGATCGCTATGCGATGAGTTCCGACGCCAACGTGCGGGAGTTGAGTCACCGCATTTCGCTCGTTCAGGGGAGCGACGCGTCTTACAACGAGTTCGTCAAGATCGTGCAGAATGACAAAATTGACGCCGCCCAGCGTGAGCGGGCACTCGCCGACCTCGTGACCACGCGGCGTCCAGGAGTAGCAGACCTGCTGCTTGACCGTCTTGGTGACTCTGAACTGCGGGCTTCAGCCATTCGAGGACTGGCGGGTTTTGATCGAGAAGAAGTGGGCAGTGCCCTGCTTGGAATGTACGCGTTGTTGACCGACGCAGAGAAACTCGACGCGATCAGCACGCTAACGGCTCGTGAAAAGACTGCTCTGGCTCTCGTCTCGGCGGTCGACGCGGGTCAGATCGATCGACAGGATCTGTCGGAATTCGACATCCGTCAGTTACAGCGGTTCAAGGAACCGAAGTTGAAGGAACTGGTCAACAAGTTGTTTGGCGCAAAGCCGTCGACTGAAGAACGAGCTCAGCAGATTGCCTCGATGAAGAAGCAGGTTCTTGAAGGTGACCCACAAACGGCCAATCCAAAGAACGGACGGGCACTCTTCCAGAAAAATTGTGCTTCATGTCACACACTCTTTGGGGAAGGGCGACAGGTTGGTCCCGATCTCACCGGGGCTCAGCGAACGGATCTCGATTACATCTTGATCAATGTCATGGACCCCAGCGCACTCGTGGGGCATGCGTACCGCGTGACGATTGTCGAGTTGAAGGACGGACGAGTCATCAATGGAATCGTGAAGGGGGAAGACGCGAGCACGATTACACTGCAAACCGCAACGGACCGAGTGGTCGTCGCAACGCAGGACATCGAAGACCGGCAGCAGCAGTCGGTTTCCATGATGCCCGAAGGTCTGCTCAACCGGCTTTCCATTCAGGAAGTGCGAGACCTTGTCAGTTACCTGAGCAGCGAAGCCCAGCCACAGTAGTGTCACTTCGCTGCGGCGACCTCCAGACGATCGTATTTTATGATTCCAGATCACGTTATGGTTGGCAGTCTGATCTGCCTCCTTTGCGCCTTGCTCGCGGTGAAAAGCGACTGGTTCTTGAAACACACCCGAAAAGGTGCATTTCTGATCCGTCAATTTGGTGACGCTCAGGCCCCCTGGGTCGTCCGCGGGCTGGCGTTAAGTGGAATCGTATTGGGGTTGCTGCTGATACTTGAGGTGGTCCGCCCGATTCAGTGGTGAGAGTCGTAAATCTCCTCTCTGGCGGTATTCGCTGGTGAGGAGTCTCTGGCCGGATCGACGATGGCCATCGTTCGCACGTTGCGATCGGCTCGATCGGTCATCTGCGGATGCATCCTGCCAAGCCAGGGCCGATTTCAGAGACCAGACTCACTTCCCTTGCGGCCTCTCATTGAGAATGAGTTTTCCCAAGAGGATGAACACGGAAGTGAGTGGGCGTGTCTGACGCCCATGCAGACCGTATTGTGCGGTTGAGCTTGAGAAATTGTGTTGCCTCAATATTCCACTTAACTTGTTTCCGCGTCGATCGGTGCTTACGATGGTCGACCCTCCGCCAAATGTGTACGAGTGATTTTTTTGGCGAGTCGAGGGTTGAATCAACACCAAAGTCGCCGCCGTCGGGTGGTGGATCGAGGCGACAGCCTCGTCAATCAAAAGTGTTTTTTGGCGGTTTCGATCGTCAAGACTCCATGGAAAGTCCCTGTTCGATGAAGCATGTGCTGTCCGCGATGGTGATGAACCAGCCGGGTGTGCTGGCCCACATCTCCGGAATGCTCGCCTCGCGCGCATTCAACATTGAAAGTCTGGCCGTCGGCGTGACCGAGCGGCCTGAGTTTTCGCGTATCACCTTTGTGGTCGCCGGTGATGACAAGGTTCTGGACCAGGTCCGGAAACAGCTTGAAAAGATTGTGACTGTCGTCAAGGTTGTCGACTATCAGCACCAGGATCTGGTCGAACGTGATCTGATGTTGATCAAGGTGTCGACGGCAGGTGACCAGCTCTCCAATGTCCGTGAAATGGTTGAAATCTTTCGCGGAAAAGTTGTCGACGTCGGTTCTTTGCACGTGATGATCGAGATTTCGGGATCCGAGAGCAAACTGACCGCCTTTATCGAACTGATGCGTCCATTCGGGATCATCGAAATGGTTCGGACCGGCCGGATCGCATTGGCCCGGGAAAAATCATTGTCGGTTGAAGACGCACTTCAACCACCTCCCGCCTACGAAGAAGAAGCCGCCATCAGCGGTTGAGATAGTGGAAAGCTGATTTCCAATTCTGTAGTACCGTTGCGAGCAACTGATCGGCAGTTGCAGCCCAGCGGTAGGACCGAGAATTCCTTTTTTCTGAAGAGAAGCAACGATGGCCGCCAAGGTTTATTATGACGACGACGCCGACTTGTCCCTGCTGAAGGGAAAGACCATTGCAATTCTTGGCTACGGCAGCCAGGGCCACGCACAGGCCCAGAACCTGCGCGACAGCGGCTGCACCGTCGTCGTCGGACAGCGTCCTGGCAGCAAGAACTACGATCTGGCCGTCAGCCACGGTTTCAAGCCGGTTTCGATCGCCGAAGCGACCAAGCAGGCTGACCTCGTCAACATTCTGCTGCCTGACGAAGTTCAGGGCGACATCTACCGCACCGAAATCAAGCCAAACCTGAAGCCCGGTGCACTGCTGATGTGCTCGCACGGTTTCAACATGCACTTCGGTCAGGTCGTCCCCCCCGAAGGGGTCGATGCTGCACTGGTGGCCCCGAAGGGTCCCGGCCATCTCGTCCGTGCTGAGTACGAAAAAGGGGGCGGTGTCCCCAGCCTGATCGCCCTGACCCCCGGCGCGTCAGAAACCAGCCGCAAGCTCGCCCTGGCCTACGCCAAGGGGATCGGTGGAACTCGCGGTGGTGTGATCGAAACCACGATCGCTGAAGAAACCGAAACTGACCTGTTCGGCGAACAGGTTGTGCTGTGCGGTGGTGTCAGTGCTCTGATCAAGGCTGCCTTCGAAACATTGGTTGAAGCTGGCTACCAGCCCGAAATGGCCTACTTCGAATGTATGCACGAATTGAAGTTGATCGTCGACCTGTTCTATCAGGGTGGACTCAACTACATGCGGTACAGTGTTTCGAACACGGCAGAATTCGGTGACTACACCCGCGGTCCTCGTATCGTCACCGATGCGACCAAGGCCGAAATGAAGAAGATTCTGCATGAGATCCAGACCGGCCAGTTCGCACGCGAGTGGATTCTCGAAAACCGTGCTAATCAGCCAACCTTCCAGGCCATCAAGCGGCGCGAGCGGACTCATCAGCTCGAAGAAACGGGCAAGCAGCTCCGCCGCATGATGAAGTGGATCAATGCAAAAGAATATTAATCGTCCCACGCTGTAGACGAACTGCCATCGGCAGGCATTCATTGAATAGCGGATACAGCGCGCGGTATTGATTAACCAGGATCGGACAGAGAAGGCTGCCACGGACTCTTAGACCCCGTGGCTCCCCCTCTGAGTACTGTCCAATCGAAGAGAAGCGGTGGCGTTCAGTCACCGCTTCTTCCATTTTCCGGCGTGCTGTTGTCGGGAAAGAACCATCGCTATACTCGGATGAGTTCATCAGGAGGACCGTGAATGCCCGAGGCCGTACGAACTTGTGACTTGGCGAGAAATTGCTTCAGCCCTCTTCCCCGGCGCCCCGCGCGCGAAACAAGCTCAGC
>NZ_DASWWZ010000444.1:0-7480 GCF_036405755.1 Schlesneria sp. | reverse complement strand
GTTTCGCCTCGTCCGGGCCGTGACACGCAAAGCAGCGGTCAGAGAGAAGAGGTCGTATCTCTCGGTTGAATTCGATGCCATCGGCGGGCGGATCACTCTCTGCCCACGATGGAACGCTGATGACGATCAGGCAGAAAAATGCGAAGAGATGGAAACGTTTCGCAAGCTGCACCGGTCGCGTCATCAATCAATTCCTTCAGGAGATGACCGTGAGTCCGACAGACATTTGAGGAACGAAGATTCTAATCGTCGAGTGGAATTGGCCGCCACCGAGGAAATCCAAGCGAGGAATTGCCGTTTGGCTCAGGGCATGATTCGAATGAAAGTCACCGTGTTCGCCATGCCACCGGGAAGGGCTTTGTGTTAATGTGACTTTCAGAACCTCATCGAGAGGTTGCGTCACTTCACGGAGAATCCCAGATGTCTCAATCACATCCCTTTTTGATTGCATTGCTGGCCGTCAGTCTGCTGCCTGTCAGTTTGCTGGCAGCCGATCCCGCAGCCAATGCTGTTGATCAGGCAACGGCTGACTTTAAGCCGTTGAACAAGCAGGGAACGGTGCTGCTCGATGCAAAAGGGAAACGACTGCTGCTCAAGTCTGAAGTGGTACTGCGCGAGGGGTTGCTCGAGTTACTTTGTTGTCTCAAACGAAGTAAAGAGCATGAATCCATCCTCGCCGTAGAGACGCAGGCTCAGTACGTTCATGCCGGGCTATTGGCGCTGGGGGCACAGGCGGGATCGCCCGTCCGCTGGGAACCGGACTACCAACCCGCCTCGGGGCCGGTGATCGACGTCTTTCTGACCTGGAATGATGAAGACGGAAAAGTCCATCGTGAGCCGGCCCAGTCCTGGGTTCGCCACGCCACGCGGCGTTACTTTGTCGAAAAGCTCGATCCACCCCCAAAGGATTTCAAGCTTCCCGCCGACAGCGAACTGAAGTGGGACCCGCGAAATGGCGAGCTTCTGTGGTATGGCACCATGTCTGAGGAACAACGGGATGCGGCGTTGAAGATTTCGAAAGACCCTGCGTTTCAGAAGGCGATTCGCTCGTTCTTCAAACTGACCCAGGTACGACAGATGGATGCAAAATGGGTCTTCGCCGGAAGCTATTTCGTGACGGACGAAAAAACGGGTGAGAAGTTCTATCAGGCGGAAGCAGGGGATCTGATCTGCGTCGCCAACTTTGCCACGGCGACGCTGGATCTGTCGGTAAACAGTAGCGCGACGAACGATGATCTGATGTTTGAAGCCTACACGGAAAGAATTCCACCCGTGGGGACCAAAGTGACAATTGAATTGATTCCCGATTTCAAGTCGGTGGGAAAACAGAAGAAAGTAAAAGAATAAGGCTTTTCCGGGGACGCTTCGGCCGGATTGGGTGGCGGGTCAGGGGACCTGAGCTCAGAGTCACGAGGCAGGGGACCGAGGTTTCTCTGTCGTAGCATCCTTGATTTGGATCATGATCAACGAATTTTTCAATCTGCTCTCCGACTGGTACTCGCTCGATACGTGGATTGTCGTCACTGCGGCTCTGGCAGCGATGTCGTGTGCATTGCCTGGGGCGTGGCTGCTGCTGCGTCGACAAAGCCTGTTGGGGGATGCTCTCAGTCATTCCATTTTGCCGGGGATCGTCCTTGCCTATCTGGCCATGCACTGGTTTGAAGAGCAGGGATGGTTGTCCGCGACCTCCAGTGTTCGACATCTGGTGCTGTTTCTCGGGGCAGCGATATCCGGGGTCGTCTCCGCCATCACGACCGAGGTGATTCAGCGGTGGGGACGGCTGGATCGTAGCGCGGCAATGGGTGTCGTCTTCACAACGATGTTCGCGGTGGGACTGTTGCTCATCCGCATGTTCGCGGACTCGGCCCACGTCGATCCGGGTTGCGTCCTGTATGGAAGTCTGGAAACGTCCGCTCTGATTCCGATCTCGCGTACCATTCCCATCCCCCGGGCGGTGGTCATGAACGGAATCATGCTCGCCATCAACGGGGGCCTGGTGATCCTGTTCTTCAAAGAACTTCGGCTGAGCACCTTTGATCCCGGACTTGCCGTGTCGATGGGACTTCGAGCCGACTGGATTCAGTTGGTCCTGATGTCGATGACGGCCGCGACCCTTGTGGCGGCTTTCGAAAGTGTCGGAGCGATCCTGGTGATCGCCATGCTGATTGTTCCCTCAGCCACGGCGCGCCTGTTGACCGATCGACTGAGCACGATGCTCGTGCTCAGTCTGGTCATTGCAGCGCTTTCAGCAGTCCTGGGACATGTGGGGGCATTAACGTTGCCTTCAATCGTCTTTTCCCGGTTAGGGTACCCGGATGTGTACGACGCCAGCACCTCGGGAATGATGGCTGTTGCAGCGGGAGGTCTGTTCGTCCTGGCAATTCTGGCGAGCCCACGTCACGGCGTCATCCGTCGTTTTGTCGACCGAGTGCGACTTCAACTGCGGATTGCCAGTGAAGATATTCTGGGAACGCTGTTTCGGCGTGATGAACGCACGCACGGTGAAACCTCTCCGTCCCCCATTTCTGACCCGACCCTCGCAATTGCCGGAATTCCACCACGGGAGATGAACGGCGGTCACGTGGTGACACAGGATCCCATCCCACTGGTCACGGTGGCGCATGGAACCTGGATCGAATGGTTTGCCCGCAGAAATCTGCAGCGAAAGGGCTTCATTACCGCAGATGCCTCTGTCAATCATCTGACGGATAAGGGGCGGGATCTGGCCCAAAGCCTTGTCCGCTCGCACCGGCTGTGGGAAGCGTACATGGCGCGTCATTTCGAGCTGCCTGGCGACCATTTTCATGCCACGGCCGAACAGGTCGAGCACTTTCTGTGTCCCCAGCTACAGACGGATCTCGCCACAGAACTCGACCAGCCTTCTGTCGACCCGCATGGAAAAGCGATTCCGAATTCGACGAGTTCTGATCAATGATCTGCAGGCGAGCAAACCGGCCTAGTCGTTGTGACCCGCCCCCCGCAGTGGTTCGAACGTGGCCAGGGCTGCCCGTGAAGCATCTTCGATCGCTTCACCCGTCCGTCGATACAACACTTCCTGACTTCGAATCGGTTCGCTCGAATCGGTTGCCCGGACCGGTTCGTAGCGACCACTGGGTAATAATCGACGCGCCTTGACGTTGTCGGCCAGCGTTGTTTTCAAGATCGTGATCAGGTTGCGGCGACAGGCGTTATCCTCCACGGGAACCAGCAACTCGACGCGGCGATCGAGATTTCGAGGCATCCAGTCGGCGCTGGAAATGAATAACCGTTCGTCGCCGCCGTGATAGAAGTAGAGGATTCGCGCGTGTTCCAGGAAGCGATCAATGACACCCGTGACCGTGATGTTTTCTGACAGCCCGGGAACCCCTGGACGCAGACAACAGACGCCACGGATATTCAGTCGAATCCGGACACCCGCCTGCGACGCGGCATACAGTGCTTCGATCATCGTCTCGTCGACGAGCGCATTCATCTTGGCGATGATGAGAGCTTTTTGCTTGTGCCGCTTGCGGTCGATTTCCGCTTCGATCATTTCGAGCAGTCGTTCTCGCAGACCGATCGGAGCCATTTCGATCTGTCGGAAACGCTGCGGCTGGGAATAACCGGTGATGGCGTTGAAGAAGGCGGTTGCATCGGCCCCCAGATCCTCGTGACAGCTCATCAGGCTGACATCGCTATAGATTCTTGAGGTGATTTCGTTGTAGTTGCCCGTACCAAAGTGGACGTAGCGCTGGATTCCCTGCGGTTCGCGTCGGACAATCAGGCAGATCTTGGCGTGCGTTTTCAGGCCTTTGACGCCATAGACAACCTGCACGTCGGCTCGCTCGAGATCCCGCGCCCACTCGATATTACGCTGTTCGTCGAACCGCGCTTTCAGTTCGACGACGGCGGTGACGTATTTCCCCTTCTGAGCGGCCCGCTTCAGTGCGGCGACGATCGGGCTTTTGGCGCTTGTCCGGTAGAGCGTCTGTTTAATGGCCAGAACGTCCGGATCATCGGCGGCTTCCTCGACCAGTCGGACGACCGAATCAAAACTTTCGTACGGGTGATAAAGCAGAATGTCCTGGCGCGCGATGGCCGTGAACAGGCTTTCTGAAGGCGAAATCTTGAGCGACGGCTGTGACGGCCAGGGCTCATACCGCAAGTTGTCAAAGCCTTGTGAATCGGTCAGGCGGAAGAAGGCGGCCAGATCCAGAGGGCCGGGTGCCGCAAAGACCCATCGATCGGGGACATCAACGGCCGTTTGCAGGAAACCACGAACGAGTGGGCTGGCGTGATCCGCCAGTTCCAGTCGAACGCAGGCACTTTGTCGGCGTGCATTGACGATTTCCTGCATTTTGGAAAGCAGGTCGAATGCCTGATCTTCCTGCAGTTCGAGATCTGCGTTTCGCGTAATCCGAAATGCAACGCTTTCCTCAATCGTCTCGCCCGGGAAGAATTTGGGCAGGAAGAGACTGATGACGTCTTCCAGCAGGATGTAATTGAAGCCGCTTTCCGAGGGGACCGTCACGAACCGTTGTCGGTTGCGCCCGAACGGCAGGATGGCAAAGCGGGGTTCCGTCGAACCTGCTACCGGAGCCAGTCGAACGCACAGGCTGATCGTCTGGTTGATCAAGGGGGGGAATTCGAGCGACGGGGGTTCGGTACCGGATCCCGTGGTCTCTGCGGCGGCATCGGTCGATTTCGCCTCGCCAGCTTTCTTCTTCTTCCCCTTCCGTTTGGCGATGTGCAGCTCGATTCGTGCTGCTTCCGACAATTCAGAAGAGGCGACGATTGCCAGCGGTGTCAGGATCGGGAAGACTTCCTGATCGAAATAGGTCTGCAGGTGCTGTAACTGGCGATCGTTCAGTTGAGCCGCGCGAAGACGATTCATTCCGGCGGCGGCGAGGGCCGGTTCGATGTCTTCGAGAAAACACCGATACTGCTCCGTCAGAAAAGCCTGCATCCGCTCGCCAATCGCCTTTAGCTGCTGCGATGTGGTGAGGCCGACCGGGTCGGGACGCATTTCCCCTTCGGCCTGCAGGATCTGGAGGCTGCCGACTCGAACCATCGTGAATTCGTCGAGATTCGAGGCTGTGATCGCGAGGAACTTAAGCCGCTCGAGCAGGGGAATACTCTTGTCGCTGGCTTCGTCGAGCACTCGCTGATTGAATTCCAGCCAGCTCAATTCGCGGTTAAAAAAACGTGGCTCAGCAGTCATGCCGCTACGATCTCTCTGAATTCTAAGGACGCATTTTTCGCAATTGGACAGGCATCCCGAAGGTCGATTCGAAAAGCGATCCTGATTGTTTTAATGCCAGTTGTTCGAGGCTGAGGTCTTCGATTTGAGGAATGGCGATAATCAGCCGTCCCCCTTCTCGGGAAAATTTCAATTCATGCAGCCGCTGGTTGTGGGACGCTTCCAATGCGTCGGCAATTCGCAGCATGGCAGCCATCTTGACGACGGCGATCCGCTGATCACGATTCAATGTTGTGAAGACAGTGTGGGTTGGTTTGGGCGAAGCCCGGCGATGATAGCGTGCTGTCAGGGCGACAAGCTGGACATCGGATCGACTCAGTCCGAAGAGCTCGCTGTGCTGGATCAGGTACATCGAATGCTTGTGGTACGATCCCGTATTCACATACAGCCCGACTTCATGCAGCAGCGCCGCGACCCGCAGCAGCAGTTCGTAGCGGGGATCAAGCTGGTGCTCATCACGTAGACCCTGAAACAGAATGCCGCACAGCTTGGCCACCTGTCGTGCGTGCAGCTCGTCGAATTCGAACTTGCGTCCAAGGTCCAGAGCTGAGCGGATCACCTGGTTGCTGAAATCTTCATTCCAGCCCCCGCGAGTTGCCATTTCGTTCAGCAGTCCATCGCGAAGATTGATACTGGCAACGATCACCTGCTTCAGTCCAAAGGCCTGGGCCATCATGGTGTAGGCCAGCAGGGCAGGGCCCAGGGTTCCCGCTTCGGGAAAGGTGATGTGATACTTGTGAACGAGCTTATCTTCATTCAGCAGCAGGACCGAATTGGTGAGCTCCGCCAGGGCGTCCACCGGGATTCGAGTCAACTTGTCAGGGACCCAGTCCGGTACCAGTTGACGGGCTGCGAACCGCATGTCGCCCCCGAGCGCAACCATCTCTTGTGTCGATTCGGCAGAGACCTGCTGCAGAATCTGGTCGAGAATTCTCTGGATCTGCGTTGCCATCAAGCGGCGGGTGGTCCCCTGAGAGGCGTGATAGGCTTCCAGTGTCTGGCGGATCCGCAGCGATCCCAGTCGATACGTGTGCGCGAAGAGGACGTCCGCGTTTTTCACCTCGAGCAACTCGGTACTGCCGCCCCCCACTTCCGTAACGACCGTCTTGGCGTTGGCGAGCTCGGGGTCGAGCCTGAGCAGGGGCTGAATCCCCAGATAGGTGATCCGGTTAACTTCGGCCTCATCGATCGGAACGACCTGAAAGCCGGTCGCCGTGTAGACGCGGTCGAGAAACGCCAGTTTATTGCTGGCCTCGCGAACGGCGCTCGTTGCGACAACTCGAACCTTGTCTGTGGCCACGATCCCGTATTCTGCCAGGACTCGGCGATAGCTTTTCAAGACCCGGACGCATTCTTCGATCGTCCCTTTTTCAAGGAATCCCCGGGTGAAGGTGTCTTTCCCGAGGCTGACCGCCTGCGACAGGGCGGAGAGATGGCGCACGCCCCCCTCATCGTCTATTTCCGCGATGGCCATGCGGATGGAGGTCGTACCGACATCGATCACCGCTGAAGGGGTGACTGTCGTGCCGCGCGGCGCATGGGAGGTGTTTTCGTTGGGGCGCATATCAAACCGATGGGCGAGCCAGTTTGTCAGGTACAGCAACAGGATCGCCAATCATCCGCTCGACACATGCCGAAACAGATCGCGAAACCCAGAACTTCAGTTTACCGCATCGGATTTCGAGTTTCAGTACCGCACAAAAAATTCATGAGCAGCCAAAGCTGTGATCTGCGCTTTCCTCGCTACAAATCATCAGGTGATTTCTTTCCTGTTGAGCTTTCCCCGGCGCGGTGATTGGGGGCGATAGCCCCCGTGATCGCCCGTGCCTGTGGACTGACGCTTTGAGCTCAGGGGATGGAAGCCCCTAACGGTACCGGACTCGTGGGCTTCTCTGAGCCCCTGATCGGCGATAAGTTATGCAAGGTTCAGGCCGGCGTTAAACCTGCTGTAAGTCCGTCGATAACGAGAGATTCCTCTATGCGCGTGATCGTTTTGACTTTCGCCCTGCTGGCTTGTGTCGTCGGGGACGCCGAGGATCGGAACTGGAACCAGTTCCGTGGCCCTGACGCGGATGGAACGTCCCGTGCCAAAGGGTTGCCTGTCACCTTTGAAGAGGGATCGCCGTCGATTCTCTGGAAGACGCCGATCGACGGTCGCGCCTGGTCTTCTCCGGTCGCCTGGGGGAACCAGATCTGGGTGTCTAACTCGCCCGAAGTCCAGAATCTGACTCCTGAAATGCC
>NZ_DASWWZ010000443.1:0-3169 GCF_036405755.1 Schlesneria sp. | reverse complement strand
AAGCCTAAGAGCGTCGTCCGCAACTGTTCCAGCAGCTGTTCGACCTTCACAGAGGACATTTTTTCAAAGTCCACCGGATCGACAAGGCTCGCAGAAACGGGATCGCAGTGAGTCAGAATGAGTTGCAGGATCCCCTGAAAGAGCTGGACTTTTCCCCGCACGCGAACGTAGGCACCAGTCTGAATTTCTGAACAGGAATCTTCCGAGACATTCCACATCCGGCCATTGATCATCCCCGATTTGTCACGGAGATCGACGGACAAGTACAGGGCTGCGTTACGGTTAGCTCGAAGTTGCTTGTCGGACACAAGATAGACTTCGTCCACGATTTCGCCGTCATTAAGATCAGTTACAAACCGGCGAGACATAACGGAAGGTCCATTCTGGGCGGGGGCGACAATCGAGCGGGATTCGAATTCTAGGCCCCTCTGTCAGACCTCACAAGTAACCAACCTGACAGCCTGACACTTTCGCGTGCTTCAAATTATAATGCGGCTGACCTTTCAGTCTTCCCGCCGCAACCGAGGCGGCCGCCGCTCACCATCGGAAATGTTATGACGGACACTGACCTGGATTCCGCTGCTTTGCCGAGTCGTTCGTTTGAGAGCAGGCCGCCGCTGGCCGACGACTTGCCTCCGGTAAAGCCCCCGTCGGCAGGTTTCATTGTCCAACTGTTCATTTTCCCCGCTTTGATTGTCCTGGGCGTGGTTGCCATCTGGTGGATGTTTGGTCTGATTGCCGTCGGTGAGCAGGACTGGAGAAAGCTGGTTCAGGAGCTTCAAAGTCAAAATCTGCATGTTCGCAACCGTGCCATGTTCGGGCTGGCTCAAGTGCTGGAGCAGGATTCGCGTCGCGGCGAGCAGGGGCAGCAACTGAGAGGCAACCGCGAAATCGCTCAGGCACTGGCCGACCAGCTTGTGCTGGAACTTCGCAAGAATTCGACGGCGAAAGAAGCCGTTGCCATTCAGGAGTACCTGACGCGGGCGTTAGGGATGATGGACTCGGTCGACGCGGTGGCACCCGCACTGCTGGTCGCTCTGGAACCGCACAGGGAAGAAGATATACGCAAAAGTGCATTGGTTTCGCTCGCTTACATTGCCGGCCGTGCGGACGAAGTCGGTAAACCTTTAGGCGACAGCCAGATCGTCCAGACTCTGATTGGGACTTCCGGTGAATCGACTCCGATCATTCGCCAGACCTCGACGTTCACGCTGGGGCTGTTCAATTCCCCCGCAGTGACGCAGCAACTGGAGGTGCTGGTTGAAAATCCTGATCGGTTTACGGCGGTGAATGCCGCAATTGGCCTCGCCCGTCGTGGTTCAACAAAAGGCTTCAAAGTCTTCCGTGACGCTCTGGCGGAACCACTCGCACAGAGGGATGTGAAACAGCCTGCCGAACAGTCGAATACACTCCCATCCCCCTCTGGCGAATCCTCTTCCTCGGCTTCTTCCACGTTGAACACAGATCCGTTTGGGGACCAGTTCCGGGTTCAGAAGAATGTCCTGAAGGCGGTGACCGATCTCGCGACCCGATTCGATGACGAACAGCGTGAAACGCTGATGCCCCTGGTTCAGCAATTGGCCTCGCAGCATCCCGAGATCCGGATTCGAGTCGACGCCGAGGGAGCGCTGAATTCCCTGAAAGCGGCTGCTTCCAGGAACTAATCGACGGAGCGCGTCATGGCTGGTAACAAAAAGTCCGGTCCTCATGTCAGGGAGGATGCCATCGCGGTCGTTGCTGCCATGAAGTTCTGGTCGCGGCTGAGCGAGGCGCAGGCCGCCGTCGAGATCCCTTTCATTCGGCAGGCCAAAACTCCCGCACCCTCCGTGCAACTGTTGATGAATCTTCCTCCGGCCCGGCATGACGATTCGCAGGTCTACTCGCTCAAGATCTCACTGAAGGGGGCCCGGCCCGAGATCTGGAGACGCGTCCAAACCCGTTCGATCTCTCTCGAATCTCTGCACAAGATCATTCAGGTCGTCATGGGATGGCAAGATGCTCATCTGCACGGTTTCGAAGTCCAGTCCACGCGAATCCCCTTGAAAGAGGAGGGGGCCGGCATCGATGAAGCAGGGGTCGAAATCTCGCAGTTCTACTCGGCGGGCTACAACGCATTTCAGTATACCTATGACTTTGAGGACAACTGGATTCACGACATCGTGATCGAAGGCTGCAGTCAGGCGTCCGGTGAAATCATGTTGCCTTCCTGCATCTCCGGAGAAGGGGCCAGTCCCCATGAAGATACCGGCGGAATTCATGTCTGGCTCAGTCTGCAGGCCGCGCTCAAGGGAGCTTCCAAAATACGGTCTGAGGCGAAGGCATTACTCAAAGCTCGCCTGGGTCATACGAACATCTCCCGAGAGTTGAAAATCGAAGACATCAATCACCGGTTGCGAACGGAATTTCATTAGTTTTCTTAACGGCTTAATCGGGCAAACGCATGAAAGTGGACCGTGGGCACGAAGTACTGATCATCAATTGCGGCAGCTCTTCATTGAAGCTGGCATGGCTTGATGCAGCGACCGGAGTATTGAGGGCCAAGGGGCTTGTCGAGCGGATTGGTGAAATCGGGACGAAAGTCCGATTCACTCTGCAGGATGTCACGATCGAAAAGGAGATACCGGGTCTGGACCACGGAGCCGCGCTGCGGGACCTGGTGGGGCTGTGCTGGACTGGCGGAGTCCATCCGTCGTCGGTGGTAGCGATCGGTCATCGCATTGTTCACGGCGGCGAATTCTTCAGCCACCCGTGCCTGATTGACGACGAAGTCATCGCCCGGATCAGGGCCTGTGCCGAACTTGCACCCCTGCACAATCCCGCCCATCTGGAAGGCATCAAAACCGCAAGGGATCTGTTCCCTGATCTGCCGCATGTTGCGGTCTTCGACACGGCCTTTCACCAGACTATGCCCGCAAAGGCCTTTCATTACGCGATCCCTTATCAGTGGTACGAAGAATTCAAAGCCCGCAAATACGGCTTCCATGGAACCAGTCATCAGTTTGTCTCCCGGGAAGCGGCTGTGCGTCTGGGACGCCCCGCCAATGACTGTCAGGTGGTCACAGCACACCTGGGGAACGGGTGCAGTGTATGTGCGGTGAAGAACGGGAAAAGCGTCGATACCAGCATGGGACTGACTCCTTCTGAAGGGCTCGTGATGGGGACACGCAGC
>NZ_DASWWZ010000442.1:0-12202 GCF_036405755.1 Schlesneria sp. | reverse complement strand
CCACTTCGAATTGAAGGTGAGCGATCCGCCTCCCCCACTGGATCGACCGTGGTACGAACGGGCCTGGAACTGTACTTCGACAACGTGTCGCAAAAGTGCATCACAGATGCGCCGCTGGTTCGTCTGTCGCTAGTGCTGTGTCACAACGCGATCATCGGTGCTCATGCCACCGCTTCGGAGTCCATGAAGAAGCAGCGTTTTCGGTCAGATGAGGGTATGTAGCGCACTGCATGCCCGAAGACGGTCATACAGTGGCATTCTCATGTTGACTTGAAGCAATGCACCTGCAGATGGGGTACGTTGCAGACGCCGGTTCGGATGCTGCTTCTTCGGAGTTCCCGGAGAACCAGCGGCGCCGGTTGATTAATTTCAGTCAATTCCCGGGCAGGCCTATTTTCCTTTCTGACGCCGGATCGCTTCGATCACCGCGTCGTCGAGTTGTTTTAAGCCTTCGTCAGGCTTGATGTCATAAAAGCCCGTATGGTGGTGCGCGACTTTTCCGTCATGGCCAATGACGATCCAAAGTGGCAGGGGGGCACCTGTGGCGCGAGGATCACCGAATTCGGAGAGTGCCGTTTCATCATCGATGGCCATGTCATAGCCAACATTCATAAATTCCAGCAACTTCTTCATGGAACGGAGGGCGGTATTCTTCTGATCGGGATTAGCGAACCGTTCGTCGACGTTTACTCCGATGACGCGGACGCCAAGTTTCTTCCGTTTGTTATTCAGGAAATCGAGGTAGCCAATCTGGCCGTACGGCTCATTCAGTGGTTCACCGCGGTACTGCCAGAAGTGCAGAACGACGACTTTGTCTTTGGCGTCGTCGCTGGTGAAGGTCGATCCGTCGGTCAGTTTCAGAGTCCACTCCGGAGCAGGGCGGCCAACGAGTTTTTTCTCCAGACCAGCAACTCCATCCAGACGCTTTTTCTGCTGTTTCAAATCCAGGCCGATGGAGGCGACGAGTCGAGACCACCCGGTCCCTTCGGCTTCTTTTTCGTACTGAGGGAGATTGGACTGGAGCGACTTCAGTTGATCCCGTGTCAGTTCGATGACTTTTTGATCGCCCGTCCGCCCCAGTTCTGCCTGGACGCTAAGCAGTGACATGAGAGACGCACGGTTTCGATCAAGATCAGAGCTTGGGATTTGTTTTTGTGATTGCAGATCCAGTTTGAGTTGGAACTCGTCCCCCCGGCCGATGATGATTTTCTCTTCGAGTGACAAGAGGATTCCCGTCGCTGGTTCAATGACCATCGTCTGAACCGGGCCGAAGTTCGACGCGACTTCGACCACCAGACCTTCACGCCCTTTCACGTTCTTCTTGCGGGTGACCACGTAGGTGTAACGACCTTCGGTCCAGGTGGCCTGTGGGGTGAGCTTTTCAGCAAACTCACAGAGCGGCGAACGCACCGGCAGGGGATACTGCTGATCGTTGTGAGTGTACAGCAGACGAATCGACCGGGGCTTTGCGGACGCGGTGCCGGCCAGGGGGAGCAAGCCGAAACGTTCAGGCCAGCCGAAACTTCCGCCACCACGTTCTTCCAGATAGTAAGCGAGTTGAGGGTCACCTTTTTCATCGTCAATGGTCACGGCGTAGAGGCTGAATGATTTAACCTCAGACTCACCCGTTTTCGCCTGCTGACTCAGCGAGCCAACGTATTGCAGTTCCGTTCCTGGTTGAAGATTTGCAACCGATAACCAGGCGACCAAACCGATCAGAGCCCCATTCACAAGCCACGTCCTTTCGACTGCATTTCAGCAGCGCTTGATTGTTCTACGAGATCGACTGCAAAGTGATGCCGCCAGAGTCGACGAGGGAGCGAGACGAGGACTCACGCGGGAGTGCACCACTGCGTGCACAGTGAGCCCCTCCGTCGAAGAGCGACTGCGTCCGGGCCTAAATGAGCGCGGTGACCGTTGTGTTGTCGGCAATTCTCGCAGTCGACTCCTTTCCAGTTCCCGCAGTTTCTTCACGCTTAAGTTCTACGGAATCGGAATTCGATTTCCTGGCCCGGTGAACGAGCACTCAGCAGGGCCGTTGCAGTTCAGCAACCCTCAAATGATCCCACAAGCGTATCTTGATCGATGCGAGAATCGTCCACAAGCACCGGGCACGGAATCCAGGGACGAGATTGTGTTCCTGTAAGCGAAATTTGGACGGAGGCGAATGAATGCACAGAGCCTGGCAACTCTTCCCCCTCGTTGACACCGTTGAACGACGCTCGTAGCTTTTATCTCACCGTCAACCGAAATAATCTGCATACCCGTCAAACCCTTCATCCCGAAGGAAAGAATGATGATTCGATTTCAAAAGTTCCTCTGCACAAGCGGAATCGTACTATCCGGAATCATGTTTTCGTCAGAGCAGGGATTCTCTCAGGCGAACCTCCCGCTGGCGACGACGGGGGAGCAGGTCGTGATTAAGCGCGAAGCGACTCGCGTCATTGATCCGCACAAGTATCGTGTCCCTCTGGCCGTCGAAGCGAATCAGACAGTCACGCTGGTGGCTCCGTTCGATGGACTCGTCAAACAACTCGCAGCGAAGACAAATTCCAGGGTACAGGCTCAGGGTGAGGTCGTTCGGCTGGATAATTCCGTCCAGAAACTTCGTCTGGCGCATGCCCAGGCGATGCTGAAAAAAGCGATTGCCGAACAAAAAGCAGCGGGGAAGGAAGAGATTACTGCAGAGTTGGCTCAGGCGGGGGTCGACATCGCAAAGATCGATGTGGAACTTGCGCAATCACTCCTGGATCTCGCCACGATTCGGGCACCCTTCGCCGGCGAAGTGCAGCGCGTGCTGGTCACTGAAGGCCAATTTCTCCGTGCAGGGGATCCCGTCGCAATCGTGGCGGACAGCAGTAAGGTGAAAGTCGAAATTCCGGTTGAGCGAGCACAGGCGGAAAATGGCAAGAGTTTTCCTCTGAAGATCGAAGGGGTTGAAGTTCAGGGGAAAATTGATCAGGTGCTGCCGCTGCCGGCCCGGTTCGATGTGCTGCGGGAACTTTTCGATTCCATCGCGTCAGTGCAGGTCGTGGTGGACAACAATGGTGAGAAGATCAAGGCAGGGCAGACCGTCTTTGTCCCCCTGATTCCACGTCAGCCCGTTACCGAAGTGCCTGTCACCGCGGTGGGGAATCTGCCTGATGGAAATCGAAAAATACAGGTCGTTCGTCAATATGTCGTGCGGGATATTCCTGTAACTGTTCTGGCGCAGGTCGGGGGTTCTCGCGTCTTCGTCAGCGGGCCGTTTGCGGAAGGGGATGAGGTGATTTACGAATCGTCTCACCAATTGGGCGATGGTTTTCAACTGAAGCCTTCGTCCGGGACTTCGGTTGCAGGGGGCGCGGCGCCTGAGAAAGGCCCCGCCTCTCCCACCACAGTCAATCCAACGAATACGAACCCCAAGGCCCCCCCGTTCTAAATCGGAACCTTAATCTCGCTGAGGATGCGGGATGCAGCGGTTCCTCAAAAACACGTCGGGACAGCGGTTGCAACGATGGTTATACTTGAAACGATAATCGCGAGCGGATTGATGCGCTTGCGCCGCGGCTGAGAGCAAAGAGCGAAACTGAAGTGGGGAGCCGGTCATGGCTAATGAAGAGCAACTCGTCGACGATCAATATCAGCTTGCGGTGTGTATTGCTTCGGGGGGCAGCAGTCAGGTGTGGGAAGTCGTCGAGAAAACTTCCGGACGGCACTTGGCCATGAAGTTGCTCAAAACCGATGTTCCCGACTTCAAAGAAAATAAAGCGCAGATGAAGCGCGAGTCGGAAATTCACAAAACGTTCGAACACCCACTGATTGTGAAATTTGAAAGGTACTCATCGAACCGCGATCATACGTACATTTTGATGGAGTACTTCCGCGCTTCGAACCTCAAGCTTCAGATCAAGGCAGACTCAAACAGTGTTCATTTGAAGGTCCGACAGCTGTTTGAAGGAATCTGTTCTGCTCTGTCGCATGTTCACAATAAGGGTTTCATTCACCGTGATATCAAGCCCGACAATGTGCTCATGAATAAAGCGGGTGAGGTACGGTTGTGTGACTTTTCGCTGTCGACGAGGCAGGCAACCGGTCTCAGCAAAATGTTCGGAGGGAAGCTGAAGACGATTCAGGGGACACGAACGTACATTGCTCCCGAAACGATCCGACGCCGTCAGCCCACGATTCAAACCGATCTTTACAGTCTTGGTGTGCTGTTCTTTGAAGTCCTTGCAGGAAAGACTCCGTTCCAGGCCCCGACGCCTGAAGAACTTCTGCAAAAGCATCTTGGGGCAGAACCGCCCAATCCCTCCGAATTCAATCCCAATGTCACCCCAGAGATGGATCGAATTGTTGCGAAATTGCTGAAAAAGAAACCGACGGACCGCCCTGCCAGTGTGGATGAAGTGCTGCAGGAGCTGAAACGGATTCGCATTTTCAAAGAGGACATTATCGATGCCGCGGCGGTGAAAAAGGCGAACGAAGACAAGGACGCCTTGGAAATGCTTTCCGAAGTGCGACTTGACAGCCGAGCGGACGCGAAGCTCAAGGAAATGCTGGCGACAAATCCCGAGTTCGCACAAAAATTTGCAGAGGAAAAGCTGAATCAGGAGAAAAAGAAGAAAGCTGCCAATCAGTTGCAACTGGACCGCATCAAGTCCGCTGAGACCGAGGATGCAGCCCGGGCAAAAGGCAAGAAGGGGGCGGCGCCCGCTCCGGCCGCCCAGCCCGTGCCTCCGCAGGTAGCGATGCCGATGCCCATGCCCGGCTATCCACCCGGCTTTCAGCCGTATCCACCTGGGTACCCGGGGTATCCGCAGGGGCAGATGCCCATGATGCCACCCCAAATGATGCCGCCGCAGATGATGCCCCCTCAAATGATGCCTGGAATGCCGCAGCCCATGCCGGGGATGCCGCAATACGCTCCGCAGCCACCCATGGGAAATCCGCAGGCGATGCACCAGCCTCCGCGACCGGCTGCTCCGGTTCCCCCTTCAGGAGGCCAGCCCCCAGCGGTCAAGCAGGGCCCTCCATCCGCTGCCGCCACCCCACCCGGACCTCAGGGGGTTCCACAGCGGCAACCGACGCACCCGCAAACGCCCCAAGTCCAGCCTGGTATGGCACCTGTGGCGCGACCAACTGCGACTCCTCCGGCCGCTCCGGCGCAGCGCGTCAATCCCGCACCGGTCACTCCGATGCCACAACCGGGGGCGGGGGCTCCGCCAGCGAATCGTCCCGCCGCGCCACCGGCAAAACCACCTGCAGCGAAGACTCCGGCAGGAGGTCCGTACACGGGACCTGCTCCTCGCCCCGTCACTTACCAGACCCCTGCGAGCCCGGAGAACGCCGATCTGGAGTATATGACCGATTTGCCGGATATCCTTTAATCTGCTATAGAAACGGTCCTCGGGGTTAGAGAAATCGCTCTGTGTGAGACAGATCTCCGGATCGAACCAATCTCACCAGAAACGATTCCTGTAAGTCCTGTTCCGCATGTCTGCTTCCGGGAGGAAAACCGGTCGCGATGCTCTTGGCAATTTTAACCACAGTGCAACGTCTGCCGAATTTGTAGATCGCGTACTCTGTGATGTGGTGCATTGAATTTGCGTGATTGCGTGAGGATGGCCTGATTCATGAAGCCTCAGTATGTGCTGCCCTTTGAGCGGCCGATTGTCGAACTCGAAGAACAGTTGGCGAGACTTGAAGCTCAGCCAGCTCCTGTCCCCACGACACTGGAAGCCATCCGCAATATGCGGGTCGAAATCGCGAAGTTGAAGCGAGATGTTTTCGAAAACTTGAATCCGTGGGAAACTGTCCAGGTTGCCCGTCATCAGGATCGACCTCAAGCGCGGGACTACATTGAGCTGGTCTGCGATGAATTCATCGAGCTTCACGGCGATCGGGCCTTCGGGGACGACCGGGCCATCAATGCGGGCTTTGCGAAGATCGACGACTGCAAGGTTCTATTCATCGGGCAGCACAAGGGGCGAAATCTGAAAGAGCGCAACGAGTGTCTCTACGGATGTGCGCATCCCGAAGGCTATCGCAAAGCGCTGCTCAAAATGGAACTCGCCGCCAAGTTCAATCTGCCGATCGTCTGCCTCGTCGACACACCAGGAGCCTATCCGGGGATCGGTGCCGAAGAGCGAGGTCAGGCTTATGCCATCGCAGTCAATTTGCGAGAAATGTCTCAGCTACCCGTACCGATCATCTGCATCGTCATTGGAGAAGGGGGCTCGGGCGGGGCGCTCGGTCTGGGGATTGGTGACTACGTCGGCATTCTTCAGTTCGCCTATTACTCTGTGATCAGTCCTGAAGGATGTGCGGGGATCATGTGGAAGAGTGTTGAGTTCGCCAGCAAGGCCGCCCACGCTCTCAAGTTCACGGGACCCGACTTGCTCAAATTCGGTGTTGTGGACGAGGTGATTCCAGAACCGATTGGTGGAGCGCACCGAGATCATCGTGCGATGGCCAGTGTTCTTAAATCGACGATCGTCCGGAACCTGCGCGCACTGGAACAGATTCCCAAGGAAGAACTGCTCGAGCGTCGCTATCAGAAGTTCCGCCGCATGGGCGAGTTTGAAGAGTTGGCCGCTGTGAGCGATGCGTAGGCGGGTCAGTCTATCGCGAGGTTTCATCCGGTGTTGTGCGTTGTGGCCGCACCGGCTCACCGTCTGAAAGTCGGTCCTTCTCGGTCCGAATTCGGTCGACATTGAACGTCCGATAATGTCTGTTATGTTGCTTTTTGTTTTTAAAAACCTCAAGAATGCATGGGGTTTGAGAGTCCCACCCTGATCGGCCTCGATTGAGCGAATCTGCGGACGATCGAATCCTTCTCGATGTCTCACCTGTTCTTTGTGGCTTGGCTTCACCATCGCAGAGTTGCAAACCGGCGGCGCGTCAGCGGGCACGGCTTCGGGGCGTGTTTGCAGTTGCTGGGCTGGTCGAGCACCCGGTTGCGATGGAGCTCTTAAAACTCTTTCTGGCTGTCGACCAGCAGCGTGACTGGCCCGTCGTTGACGAGTTCTACATCCATGTGAGTCTGGAATCGTCCTGTGGCAGTCACGATGCCTTGGCCCTGAACTTGGGCAACGAAGATGCGATAAAGCGAGTCGGCGATCTCTGGTCGTGCCGCCTTGATGAAGCTCGGGCGCCGCCCCTTCCGGCAATCACCCAGAAGTGTGAACTGGCTGACGACCAGCATCTGGCCTCCCACGTCGGCAAGTGAAAGGTTCATCTTGTCGTCGGGGTCGTTGAAGATTCTGAGCCCCACAATTTTGTCTGCAAGAGCGCTGGCGTCGTCTTCGGTGTCCGTATCAGAGACGCCCAGCAGTACGAGCAACCCCTGCTGGATTTGTCCCGTGATCTCTTCGCCTACCGTGACCTTCGCTCGTTTCACGCGCTGCACGACCGCTCGCATGTCGATAGTTCTCCTGAAATTGAATGAGACGCGCCTCGACGCATCGCTTCGACCAGCCCCCGGTCAATCCGTTCGTCCGTCCGGCAGTGTTACTCGGTGACGGAGTCGGCCAGATTCAGCTCGTCCGGCAGTAGCACTGGCTGG
This sequence comes from Schlesneria sp., assembly GCF_036405755.1. Lineage (NCBI taxonomy): Bacteria > Pseudomonadati > Planctomycetota > Planctomycetia > Planctomycetales > Planctomycetaceae > Schlesneria > Schlesneria sp. Next base: position 4,656 of record NZ_DASWWZ010000442.1, on the reverse strand, counting down.
TTTAACAGAACCTGGCGGATCAGGACGGCGGTGATCGAGGACTGTTGCAATCCGTACCGGTAGTGTCCTGCGGCGATCGTTGCGTTCGCGAATTGAGGTAAGCGACCCAGATACGGTCTGCCTCGTGTCGAGAACGGGCGCAGCCCGGCCCAGCATTTCTCGAATGTCGCCCGTTTGAGTGCGGGAACCAGTCGCTGCGCAAAGTTGATCAGCTCACCGACGGCGCCTGCCGTATTTCGTTTATCGAATCCGGATCGTTCTTCCGTCGATCCCACCAGCATTCGACCGTCGGCTCGGGGAACAAGATACTGGCGGCCGACCTGTATCACCGATCGCACGGGAAGAGGCTCTGCTCGCAGTAAGACAATCTGGCCTTTGATGGGTTCGATCTGAACGGTCAGTCCCAGTTGGCTCAGAAGTTGACCCGTCCAGGTTCCGCCGGCAAACACATACTCGGCACCTTGGTGCGTGTCAGAGCCCGTTTGAACCGCCTGGATGCGTTCGCCTTTCATCTGAATTTGTTGCACGGGGCACCCAGCCTGCAACTCGACCCCCCGCATTGCGCAACCCGCCAGAAGAGCCTGTAAGTGTCTGGGATTGCGAACCTGATGAAAGTCGGGCAGGAAATAGGCGGAGGAGATTTCAGCGCTGATTTCCGGAAACCGCCGACGCACTTCGGAGACATCTTCCGTTTCGATGGTCACGCCTTCGGATTTGAGCGCCGTGAGCTCCAGTTGATAGCTGGACTGCGGCCCACCCGCGTCATCCATGCGGAGTTCAATCCCCCCGCAGCGAATAAAGCCGTTGTCGATACCCGTTCTCGATGTCAGTTCGTTCGACCAGTCAGGCCAGAGTGCATGAGCAGCGCCGCGCAACCGGGCTTCGGCGGTCTTCGCGTTCGCCAGATTTCCTGGGGGCAACATGCCCGCACCTGCCCAGCTTGCTTCCCGGCCGAATGCTCCTTGCTCCAGCACGCGAACAGAGAGTCCCTTACCCGCAAGTTCCCAGGCGATTGACAGCCCAATCACCCCTCCTCCGATGACAATGACATCAGGCATATGGCGACGCTACTTCTTTCCCTTTTTGACACCGCTTGGCAGAGAACTGGCGTAGCCCATCGCTACCGTCTTCGCATCCGTATTGTAGACGGCTTTAATCGCCGCGTCGGGAGCCGTTCCCGACTGCAATCTTTGAACAAACTGATTGAACTGAGACACGTCACCTCGCTTGAGCAGATACTCGACCAGAGTAAAACCGATCGGTCCGACTTCACCCGGCGCGAATGTCCCATTCGAGAAAATTGTTTCCGGCTCGGTAATCTGCGATTCCTGCAGGATTCCACCCGCCACGCGAGGCAGGGCGATCAGGTAGACATTCCCCGGTGCCTTGCGATGCGCAATCGCCAGCCCCGCACCACGGATCAACCAGTCGGGCAAATTGGAGCCACCCCGCTTGAGGAAAGCCCCTGTTGCATGTTCAACCAGGTTGACCTGCATTCCGGGCGACGAATCCGAGGGTGTGTCGCCGATGTCCTGTAAGGCGATGAAGGCCTCTTCCAGGGTGGGGCTGACTTGCGAATGTCCCGTGACTTCCCGGGGAACTTCACGTCGATGAACCGAGTTGTTGAACTCTTCGTAACCGAATCGTTCCTTGAAAACGAAGACGGCGAGTTTTCCTTTCCAGAGTGGATCATCCTTGACCTTGAAGGTCTGCCTGAGAGCGGCGACCTGTTCGGCGGCCCACTTGTCAAGCTGGCTCAACCGCTCTTCCGAGACATCGCCATAGAACAGGAAGTCATTGGATTCCCGGACATTCGGTTCAATGTTCGGAAAGGTCTTTTTCCAGTCTGCCAGTGAGGCATCTTTTCGCTTCTGCACCCACTGCTCGGGCGTGTATTTCGCCATGGCAGCCGCTTGCCGTTCTTCCTGCGTCGGGAAGTTCTTCTTGGGATCATCTCCGTCAAAGGTGGCTCCCTCAAGAATCCAGGTCTTGAGGTTATCGTACCATTTGCGAGTGATGCCCGTCTGGTTCCCGGCAGGCATCACAGGGGTGTCGTCTCCATTGACGAGTCGCCAGAGCCGGCTTTCTTCGAGGTTACCGGCAACGATGACCGCCCCGCTGCTTCCCCCCTTCATCAGCTTCTCGAATGACATGACCGAGAACCCACTTCGTTTGGTGGTGTCGTTGTGACAGCGTCCACAGGTGTCGACCATCTCGGGCATCAGGTCTCGCATGAATTGAACGGTTTCTTTCCCGGTCGACTTCACGATCTCGGCTTTTCGCGGCGCTGTGACTGGTTTGCCAGTCGCAGCGCCCTTTGCGAGTGACGCGAGCGGCGAATCCTTGTCACCTTCGAACTTGGCACCCCCTTCGATCCAGGCTCCGATCGCCAGAATTTCCTGTTCAGAGAGCGGGGGGGCTCCTTTCGGCATGCGCAATTCCGCGTCTGGAGCGACCAGTCGTCTGATCAGCAGACTGTTCTCGGCACTGCCGGGGACCACCACCTTGCCGCTGGCACCCCCCTTCTCCAGATCTGCGAACGTATCAAGGTTCAGGCCTCCCTTGCCGTCTTCGGTATGACAACTGACGCATTTGGCCACGAGGATCGGAGCAATGTTTTTTGCAAAGATGGACCCTCCTTTGGCGGCACCACCTCCACCTCCGGCTTTGGCTGCGGCGCGACTCAAGAGCGTGCGGGCTTTCTCGAGCTGAAGCTGAACGGGTTTGAGTGCGGGGTCGGTCTCATTCAGTCCCGCATCTTTCACGAACTGGGCGACACGCTCTTCGGAAGACTGAATCGCCTCTTCGGCCTCTTCAAATTTCTTCTTGGAAATCAGCGAGGTGATCTTGCTGACCTGGCTTGTGATCTCTTTCAGTTCTTTCCGCTGTTCGGCAGTGAGGGCAGCATCGACAGAGCCGACCATCCATCCCAAAATCAATAAGCAGCAGACGCTGAACGTCGGAATGCTTCGTTGCATCGATATTCATCCGTTTTGAGGAATGCATTCGATCATCGAACAACGGGACTTCTCGAAAGCCTCGTTACGTCAATTCATAAGTGATGTGCTTCGCTGGCTGGCTCGAAGGGAGCCTGTTCAACTGAGCAGTCAGAAGGTTAAACAGCGATTGTTCCAGTGGAGTCGCGTTGCCGTCCGTCGCGAAGGGCGACTTGCCGGTCACTTCGTTCCGTCCATACTCATGTTACAGTCGGATCATATCGCATCATCCTCTCGCAAGACAGACTTCGACTCATTTCCCGAATCCGGACAGGACTTGCGACGGGCAGATTGAGCCTGCGCCGACAAACCGATACTCTCAAACCTCTCAAGACCCGATTTCGTTCGTTTTCTTCCCCGATTTGATCAGTATTTCCAACATGTCGAACACACCGTCCGAGATCGAACAGAAGCGAGACCGACTGCTGGAAATTCTGAAGGGATACCGGCAGGTTGCAGTGGCGTTTTCCGCGGGCGTTGACAGCACGGTCGTGGCCCAGGCAGCACATCTCGCTTGCGGGGCTGATGCAGTTGCCGTCACTGCAGTCAGTCTCAGTCTTGCGACGGGGGAACGGGAAGAAGCAGAACAACTCGCCGCTCAGATTGGGATTCGACACGTCATCGTCGAGACGCGGGAGTTTTCCGACCCCGGATACCAGCGGAACGCCTCGAACCGGTGCTATTTCTGCAAGTCAGAACTCTATTCACGTCTGGTCGAACTGGCTCCTTCTCTGGGAGTAAAAGTGCTCGCGAATGGTGCCAATCTGGACGATCAAGGTGATTATCGGCCGGGGATGCAGGCTGCAGCCGAGTTCCAGGTTCGCTCACCCCTCATCGAAGCGGGGTTCACCAAGAAGGACGTTCGTGAACTCGCTCGGATCTGGAATCTTCCGGTCTGGGACAAACCCGCGACCCCCTGCCTTTCCAGCCGGATTGCTTATGGAGTCGAGGTCACTCCAGAGCGGGTTCGGCGGATCGATGAGGCAGAACAGTTCCTCAAAGAACTGCTGAGTCTCAATGAGCTGCGTGTGCGGTGTGAGGCGAACGAACTGGCTCGAATTGAAGTTCCTTTGGGCCAGATTCACCAATTGCTGGACCCCGTGGTGCGCGATCAGGTGCGAGGTCGCTTGCGCGAACTGGGCTTTCGCTTCGTCACCGTGGATCTGGATGGGTTTCGAAGTGGCAGTATGAATTCGGCCATTCCCCGCGAGCAACTCTTGGACGTCCAGATTCCCGCCAGACTACTACCGGAATGAGAATGCGAGCGGTCCGGTACCCCCTGCCAGCGAATCTGGTAACCTGTGAGTTGGCGAGGCTCGACTCACAGTCTCGTCGAAACGGTTTCACTATCAGAAACGGAGAGTAGCAATGGGCGAATCGGGCAAGAAAGACAAAGGCCGAAAAGAAGTTCAAAAGAAGCCTGCCCTGACGCTGAAGGAAAAGCGTAAGGTGAAGCAGGAAAAGAAGGGCAAATAGACTCATGAAACAGGGGGCGGACAATCTTGCCCGCCCCCTGTCGTCTGTGCGCCTGGCATGTTGTGTTTCTCGGAGATGCAAGTTCTCTACGGGCCGTGATGACCGGAACCGTGAGCTGTAGGACAGGGTGCCCGCCGCGAGGCGGGATCTGAAGGGAGCCGAAAGCGAAACTTGGACTCGACGA
>NZ_DASWWZ010000441.1:0-4624 GCF_036405755.1 Schlesneria sp. | reverse complement strand
GCCTCTGCCTGACTGATCCCGTCCTCAGAAGACCCGAGCAGTGTCAGTACCTTCTCCACAGGAACTGCCCAGAAAGGGAGGTCCTGAGGGACGGCCGATCCGGCGCGGCCATTCGTGAGTGAATCCCGTCCTCGCTCTTCTTCGCGCACCGCTTTGACAGGCACCGGTCCACTACCTTCCAAATGAATGATGTCCCCAAGCACTCACCGCCAGAAAATCGCCTCCAGTTGTAGCCCTCAGCGACCCACCACGCCAACATCGAAAGCTGGCCTGTAAGACAGCCCGCCGCGCGACTTCTTTTCCTCTTTCCGTTGCAGTCTGAAATCGTGAACCTCTCGATACCTGGGCATCGACTTACGGAGAATGAATCGCAGTTGTCGAGCGTACGTTGACGGAGCAGGTGACACGAGCGCCAGCCATGCTCAGCGGATTGTTGCTCGCGATGTGCAGTAAAAATCTTGACGGAAATATGTGTTTGTTTTATCTTCTCGTTCAAGGACGTCGGCTTTGTGTTGAACGAGCGCATGACAAATGACTTTTGCGGAACAATTGCACTGTCGAACGATCGATTTGGAAGTTGCTCAATTCGGGTTTGGAAGTTGTGCAATTTGAGCAACTTTGAATGTGCTGCGAGGACCTGAAAACAGCGGGTTTCCGTTGAAGTTGCTCAACTTGCTCATGTCGCTCAACTCAAATTTTTCCCCCGCGGATTTTGAATTGCACTTCGGGCAATTCCCTCTCGCTGCGCCGCTGGAGAGGTAGTGAGCGAGAAACGGGCGAAATGAGTTGGTTTCGGATGCCTGGGGTGATTGTAGGCTTTGTGGCGATGGTTTTTGTGGATCGCGATCGAGAAGTGCTCGGCAGGCTTTCCCAGTGCCTGGGCGCGATCCTGGTCGCGTCGCAGAGCCCGGACGGGGAAAAATCTCTCGTTCTTTGCCTTCTGGAGAGCCCGGCTGACGAGCCATGGGTGCTGGTGGGCCGGCGCCCCTTTTGGTGGTGCGGTGCTGCTGACCGAGTTTCCTTTCAGGATTCAAGGAAACGCAGGGCGCAGTGACATTGGTTTGCCGATCAATTGCGGGGTTGAAGACTCGTCTTGTATTCTTTTGGACCGACCGCTTTGTCCGCTCCCAAAGTAGAGAACTGATTCGCATGAAGCCCATTCAGAAGCTGTTGATCGCCAATCGTAGCGAGATCGCCATTCGTGTCTGTCGGTCTGCTCATGAGCTGCGGATCCGGACTGTTGCCATCTATACCTACGAAGATCGGTATGCTCTGCACCGGTTCAAGGCCGATGAGGCTTACCAGATCGGGGAACCCGGTGAACCGATTCGGGCCTATCTCGACATCCCCGCAATTATCCAGATCGCCAAGCAGGCGAACGTCGACGCGATTCATCCCGGTTATGGATTTCTCTCAGAGAACCCTGCACTCGCCACCGCTTGTGAAGAGGCGGGGATTGTCTTTGTGGGTCCCTCGGTCAAAGTGCTGGAGTCGCTGGGAAACAAGATCACGGCTCGTGAGATTGCTCGAGCTGCGGGGGTTCCCGTTCTCGGGGGAAGTTCAACACCCATCGCCGATGTCGAAGATGGTCGGAGACTGGCGGAAGCGACCGGTTATCCTGTCATCCTCAAAGCTGCCAACGGTGGGGGCGGACGCGGGATGCGAGTGGTCATGCACCCTGAGGATCTTCCCGGCCTGTTCGATCAGGCGCAGCGAGAATCGATGTCAGCGTTCGGTTCGCCTGACATTTTTGTCGAGAAGTACATTCAGCAGCCGCGACACATCGAAGTGCAGTTACTCGGTGACCGGCACGGGAATCTGGTTCACCTCTTTGAACGCGACTGTTCGGTTCAGCGGCGACATCAGAAAGTCGTTGAGATCGCGCCGGCACCGTTCCTGGATGAAGGGATCCGTAACCGGATCTGTGAAGCGGCGATCAAAATTGGTAAGGCCGTCGGCTACGAAAATGCGGGGACGGTTGAGTTCCTTTACGACACGGCCAAGAACGACTTCTACTTCATCGAGGTCAATCCCCGGATTCAGGTCGAGCACACCGTTACGGAAGAAGTAACCGGAATCGACATTGTGAAGTCCCAGATCCTGATCGCCCAGGGAACGCCCCTTTCCGATCCGGAAATCAACCTGGGGGCGCAGAGCGAAATCAAGACGAACGGTTACGCCATTCAATGTCGAGTGACAACGGAAGATCCCGGCAACAACTTCATGCCTGACTATGGTCGGGTTTCTCACTACCGCGCCGCAGGGGGAGCAGGCGTTCGGCTGGATGGAGGAAACGCGTTCTCCGGAGCAATCATCAACCCGTTCTATGACTCGTTGCTGGTGAAAGTTTCGGTGCGGGGCCGCCGGTTCGGCGATGCGGCAGCACGGATGGAGCGAGTGCTGCAAGAGTTCCGTATCCGGGGCGTGAAGACCAATATCCCGTTCCTGATCAAAGTGATGACTCACCCCAAATTCATCAATGGGGCCTTCACCACTCGATTCATTGACGAAACGCCAGAACTGTTTCAGTTCGCGCCGCGAAAAGACCGCGCGACGAAACTGCTCACCTTCCTCGCCGATACCATTCTGAATACGGGTAAGGTCCACGCAGTGGCGGCGACCAAGGTCGACCGCTCCCCTGCCCCATTGCCCGTGATTGATCGCAATACGCCCATCCCGAAAGGGACTCGCGACAAGTTTCTTGAACTGGGGCCGAAGAAGTTTTCGGAATGGATCCTGGCTCAGAAGCCGTTGCTGATCACCGATACGACGATGCGCGATGCCCACCAGTCACTGCTGGCAACACGGTTCCGGACTGTGGATCTGCTGAATATCGCCGACGCCTATGCACGTCTTTGTCCGCAATTCTTCTCACTCGAGATGTGGGGTGGTGCGACCTTCGATACGGCGATGCGTTTCAATAAAGAATGCCCGTGGGACCGGCTGACTCAACTGCGTGAGCGAATCCCGAACATTCTGTTCCAGATGCTGCTGCGGGCATCGAATGCGGTCGGCTACACGAATTATCCCGACAACATCGTGGTCGAGTTCGTGAAAGAAGCCGCCGCGGCGGGGATGGATATCTTCCGCGTATTCGACTCGCTGAACTGGGCACCGAACATGCGTGTCGCCATGGATGCGGTCTGCGAATCAGGGAAACTCTGTGAGGCGGCCATCTGCTACACCGGTGATATCCTCAATCCATCCCGGCCCAAGTATGACCTCAAGTATTACGTCAATCTGGCCAAAGAACTGGAAAAAGGGGGGGCTCATATTCTTGCCATCAAGGATATGGCGGGCTTGTGTAAGCCGGCCGCCGCAGCCTTGCTGGTCAAGACGTTAAAGCAGGAAGTCGGTATACCGATTCACTTCCATACGCATGACACCGCAGGGATTCAGGCGGCGTCGATCCTGATGGGAAGCGATGCGGGACTGGATATCGCGGATGCAGCACTGGCTCCGATGTCCGGTGGAACGTCTCAACCGAACCTCAACGCGCTTGTCGAGGCGGTCCGATTCTCTGACCGAAATCCAGGTCTGAAGACCGAGTACCTCGATGCACTCGCCCGGTACTGGGAAGTCGTGCGGCAGTACTATCAGCCGTTCGAGACGGTCATGCTGCCTGCGACCGCGGATCTCTATCAGCACGAGATGCCCGGGGGACAGTACACAAACCTGTATCAGCAGGCCAAAGCCCTGGGTCTTGCCGACCGCTGGCCCGAGGTTTGCCAGGTCTACGCCGAGGTCAACCAGCTCTTCGGTGACATCGTCAAGGTGACACCCAGTTCCAAGAGTGTTGGGGATATGGCCCTGTTTATGGTCGCGAATAACCTGAGTTCGGAAGATATTCTGAACGAGTCCAAAGACCTGTCGTTCCCGGAAAGTGTGATCGACCTGATCAGTGGAAAAATGGGCCAGCCACCCGGTGGCTTCCCGCTGGCCGTACGCCGTCGAATTCTGCGTGACAGGCCGCTGGTGACGGGACGACCCGGTGAAAGCCTGCTGCCGGCGGATTTCGCGGCCGCGGGAGAAAAGGTCCGGCAGGTGATCAAACGGGAACCGACCAACCGCGAGATCGTGACGTGGCTGCTCTATCCGAAAGTGTATGAGGAATTTGTTGCTCATCAGCAGTTGAACTCCGATACGAGCTGTCTGCCGACACCGGTCTTCTTCTATGGTCAGACACCGAGCGAAGAGATTGCATTCGACATTGAACCGGGTAAGCGACTGATCGTTAAGTTCCTGTCGATCAGTGATCCACATCCCGACGGCAAACGCACCGTCTTCTTCGAACTGAACGGCCAGCCGCGTGACGTGACCGTGGTTGATAAGTCGCTGGAACCGAAGGGCTCATCGAATCTCAAGGCAGATTCGTCGAACCCCTGCCACATCGGAGCCAGCATGCCAGGGATGATTTCCACAATCGCTGTCCAGCCGGGTGACAACGTCACCAAGGGCCAGAAGCTGTTGAGTCTGGAAGCGATGAAGATGGAAACGAATCTCACCGCGGATCGGGATGGAAAGATTGGTCAGGTGCTGGTCAAACGAGGGATGCAGGTGGCGGCCGGTGATCTGCTGCTGACACTAGAGTGAACCTCGTTTCATCGAGTCAGTGCGCCGAATG
>NZ_DASWWZ010000440.1:0-7393 GCF_036405755.1 Schlesneria sp. | reverse complement strand
CTGGAAAACGGACCGTTCTGACTTCCTGCGTAATTCGTGCACACCGATTCTGTGGAATAACGAAGGTCGTCAGCAAATCGTCGTGGCGGCGACCCTGCGGGTTGTCGGATACGATCTGGAGACCGGGAAAGAAGCGTGGACTGTCCGTGGGATCTCACGCACAGTCGTCAGTTCGCCGACCGTGGGGCCAGACGGGAATCTGTATCTGGCAGGCTGGGCTGCGGGGGGGGATGAGGCGGAACCAATTCGGGCGGAACCGTTCGACGATGTCGCCCCGCGAAGGGATAAGAATCAAGACGGAATGCTCAGTGAAGAGGAACTCGTCGAAGGGCCGATCTATGCTCGCTTCACACAGGCCGACCGGAACAAAGACGGACAACTGACGCGTGACGAGTACGAGCTTTTTCGTAGTCTGTTCGACCAGGGAAAAAACATGGTCCTGAGTATCCGGCCGGGTGCGACGGGGGACGCAACGAAAACTCACATCCGTTGGACCTATCCGAAGCAGGTTCCCTTCTGTGCGTCTCCCCTGCTCTACAACGGCAGGCTGTTTACAGTGAAAGACGGCGGAATTCTTCAGAATCTCGACCCGGAAACGGGGAAAGCATCGCGTCCGCTCAGGCTTGAGGCAAGTGGCAGCTATTATGCCTCACCTGTCGCCGGGGATGGGAAGGTGTATCTCGTTGATGAGCCTGGTCGGCTGACGGTCGTTTCGGCAACGGAGCAACTGAATCTCCTGCACACCAGCGACATGAAGGAGGATGTCTTCGCCACGCCAGCCATTGTCGATGGTCGGATCTATCTGCGTACGGCGGGGCATCTCTATTGCTTCGGTCTGAAATGACCCTGCCGAACTCCGCTGCCGTCATGATGTCACGGCTGACGCGTCTCGTGCCGCCTGATGCCCTCTGGATCGCGGGGCTGCGTGGAGTCTTAAGGCAACTCAAAGCCAGCCAGACGACGCTATTACTAAGCGAAAAAACAGCGGGGGCTCCGTTTCTGCAGCAGGCCGCTGCCCGGCTGGGAGTCGAACAACACTTTGTTTCAGTGCCGGAAGGAGTCGACACCGCTTCGGATCGATCCGTCGCCGATCAGAGTCTGATGGATGCCGCCGAGGTGGTCTACGTGCTCCACCTGCGCAGTGGGGGCAATCTGGAGCGGCTGCTGAAAGAACGACTTCAGCAGCGACAATCTCGAGTAGTGCTGGTCGACCTGCCTCAACTGCAGCCTGACAATTTGCGAGCAGAACTGTGTGCGCAAGGAGCGACCTCCTGGACGCCGACAACCGAACAGTTGAGTCCCCTGGTCGCAGCTGCGGCTTTGAAAGATCTCGACCGAACCTCGGAGGCGTCGACCGATCCTCCGGACGTTTATACCCTGTCGCCGTTCCCACCTGCCGAGGAATGGGATTTTCTCGCGCACAGCACACGCGCCTGTCCCGGTCCCTGGCCCGGAGATTCGTTCGCAGAGTATGCCGACAGTCTGCTGGAGGCGCGGAGTGATGCGGATCATTCCGCGCTGAGTGCGCTGCTGCGGATTATCCGTCAGAAAACGTTGATCGCGTCGGGCCGAACCATTCGCGGAGGGGACCGTGTCGTGAGCTTCACTGCAATTCCACTTTCCGAGCTTCCCTCACTGCGTCGCTTTCGGCCGCACCGCGTGCATTGGGATTTTGAACCCTACGGTATCTGCCTGCGCCGAAGCTGGCTGCTCAGTCGAGGGGCTCAGGCAGTGAACTACGCTGAGGAGGCCGACTGGCCGGAATTGACCGCGCAGCAGCGTCCTTTTTTTCAGCGGGCAATCGGTCATTCGGGAATCGACTGGAGGGTCGAGCAGGAATGGCGCGTGGTGGGTGACCTTGGTCTGCGCGATGCCGCACCGCAAGACGTCATCGTTTTTGTCCCGCACTTTGAAGCGGCGAAGGCTGTGGCGCGGATCACATCGTGGCCAGTCACACTCTGGCCAGACGACGCTTCCTGAATTGGTGCCGACGGCCGCACGTTCATGCGGCCGTCAACGAGGTCAATTCTGCTATTCTGACTACGCCGCACGCCGAGTGGACACGACTTCGCGCAGATCGACCATTTCGTGAATGTTTCCACGCACCGGTGCCGAGTGGAACTTTCCGTCCTGATGATCGATCCGCATCATGACGCTGGTGGTGGGGCCGAGCATGGTTGAAATGACCTTGGAGCTGACCTCCGAGTTCGGGACCATCGTCACCTTGAACCGCTGCAGAATTGTCGGCAGGGTGGTCTTGAGGATCAGCATGGCGAGCGGAGCACCCAGGCACATTCTCGGTCCCGCCCCAAATGGCAGGTACTGATAGGGGGAAGGATTGATATTCAACCAGCGATTCGGAAGGAACGCTTCCGGGTCGGAATAGATGCCCGGCATATGGTGCGTGATGAACTGGCTGAAGACGATCCCGGCACCGGGCGTCAACTGGAAGGGGCCGAGTTCGACCGGGGCGGCGGCGACGCGCTGGGAATAGGACGACGCCGGCAAGATCCGCATGCTTTCCTTGAGCGTCCGTTCCACGAAGGGGAGCTGTTCCAGTTGTGCGACCGTCGGGAAGCCTCCGGTAAGATTCGCTGTCAGCTCCTCGTGCAGCTGCGTCATCGCAGTCGGGTGTTGCGCGAGCAGGAAAAGTGTCCAGGTCAGCGTGTGGGCAGTAGTGAGATGTGCCGCGGCAAACATCAGTGCGGCAGACCCGACCAGCTCTTCGTCGGTAATGCTCCCTTCGCTGTCATGAGCATTGATGAGAATCGACAGGGCGTCTGAACCGGTGGGATTCTGTTTCCGAAGTTTGATCATTCCGAGGATCTCTGCTTCGAGTTTTCCTGCATACTCGAGAAGATCGCTGTAACGATTGGCAATCGTCGGATCAGCGACGAACGCACCCATGCCGATTTCATGGTTCGAGTGAACCCACTCATCAATCATGTGACCAATCCGGTATGCCACTTCGGGCTGATCAATGCCAAACAGAATCGTGCTGGTCAGCCGCAGCATGAAATCGGTCATGTCGCGCGAGACATCTCGCTCCGTCCCGGGAACCCACTCTGCCAGCATCGCCTCGACCTCGCTCTGGATCGACGGGATATAGTTAAGAATGGCCTTCTTCATGAAGGCATCCATCACCATGCGGCGGTTCCGCTTGTGCTGTTCTCCATTCATGCTCAGAAGGCCGGAGCTCAGTCTGCGCTGAGGGGAATTTCTTGAGCCCCGAATGGCAAAGAATTGAGAGTGAAAGTTGGCCATATCACTCAGAATCTGATGGTTAAACTCAGGTCCGAAAACGAAATAGATCCGTTGGCCCTGCTCTTCCATGGCACAGATTGAGCCGTGCCGCGCATGGAGCTCACGGAGACAGGCGACCGGGTCATCGGGGAAATCCATCAACCGACCGTATGTGACCGGCAGCGGCTTTTCAGCACCATGTGCAATGGACAGATTCGTTGAGTTCATGTTCGTGTCTACCTTGACTTTGATACGAACGCATCCTGCGATCGAACACCGATGTTGCCTATTTAGCAACTCCTTACGAAATCCTCTAGGTGGACTGGCAATTTCTGTCAATTCGTTTCAGGCCGAATGCCGGTCTTCTCGGGGAAGTATTGACCGGTACGTCTCTGTATTTCTCTTCTGCACTGGTGACAGGGAACAGCAATTGCTTGCGCAATTGAGTCTGGCCCGCTTCTGGCAGTTTTTACAAGTGGGAGGACACGCGGGAAAAAGGGATCTGGCGGGTTGCACAAACTGGGATATTGGCCTGCGTGAATGGAGTGAAGTTTTCTGAAATTCCCTGTCGAGCTTGAGTAAAATTTGAATGCAAAACCGAAAGAACTCGAAATCTGGTGTAAAACCCGGCTAAAGGTGATGAATTTCGCCGATGCGAATCGAGACTCACAAGGTGTGATGCCGATCTGATCCCTGTCCCGGCGGCAATTCGCCACCCGATCCAGCGACACTTCGGCCTGCCTTGATTCGATGGCACGTCAGTCTTGTCATGATTTTCAAGAGCATCGAGACATCGTCAGGAAACATCCTATGTATCAGCGAGGATTTATCGGGACGCTGTTCTGCGCAATGACGACAAGTTCGCTCAGAACGACCACCCTTGCCTTGACGGGATGCGCCGTTTTTACCAGCGATGCTTTCGCACAGCCTCCCGTTCGCCGGATTCCTCCCGCGCCGTTAGGGGTACCGAATGTGGCGGTGGGGCCGACTGCCAATCCGTATGGAACGCCCCCTGTTGCCGTGGGGCCAGCACCGATTTCCGATCCCCTGGTCTCGCCCCTGCCCCCTCCTGGCTTCTCGGCGGGACCCGGCCCCTATCCGATGGGGCCCAATATGATGCGGCGTCCTTCACCCTTTTTGCCGGCGCCGGGCCAGCCTGTCTTTCTTCAGCCGGGCCTTGCCGCAGCCCCCTTCGCTCCCGCCGCGCCCATTGTCGAAGAGGCGCCAACGCCGATTGGCAATATCCGGTTCAGTGTTTCGGAAAGCTTTCTGAATCGACTGGTCGCACGTAATGAAACCCGTCCCGGCGAAGTGCGGGACTTTATTCTCGGGGCCGAGGTCTTCGGACACCAGACAACGGCAACGAAAGTTCGACTCGATCTGCTGCCGGGTGGGACGCAGGGGCGCGCAGTTCTCGTCCTGAACGGGACGACGCAAAGTGAAACGACCGGCTTTACACCGCAGGCCAAAGTGGACGTCGCCAGCCAACAGGAGTTTGTGGCGACCAAGGAGATCTACTTTGACGGTGAGAAGTTTTCGACGCGGCACGCAGTGGTGCATGTCCGGGCAAAGAATCAGACTCTTGGCGCGACCACCCCACTGACGGGAACTTTATTCGGAGGGATTGCAAATCGAATCGCCTTCCGGGAAGCAGAACGTCGGCGTCCGCAGGCGGAAGCGGTGGCGCGGGATCGCGTGGCAGAGAGGGTGTTTCCTGAGTTCGACAAGACGATCGATAAGCAGCTCGCTGATGCGAATGATCAGCTCGAGTTAACGGTGCGAAAGTGGCTGGGGGCAGCGGATCTTTTGCCTTCGCAACAGCTCGTCCACACCTCTGACACCCAATTGAGCTATTTCATGCAGGTGACGGGGCAGACGCCGACTGAGTCGACGACCGAACTCGAGAATCGTCTCGGCCCGGAAAATGGTTTGAAACTGATGGTGCATGAAGGATTGCTGAATTCGCTGGTCGGCAGACTCGGTCTGAAGGGCCTGCGCACAACCGACAAGGAAATGGAAAAATCCATGGCTCCTTACGCGGTAAAGCCCGAGAAAGACGAACTCGATTCGTCACAGCCTCCGCCGATTTCGCTGCCAGGCCTGCAAAATATTGTGATCGACATCGAATTTGACGACGAGGATCCCCTGACCATTCGGCTGGAGGATGATCGAGCTCTGGTCACCTTGCGGGCCAAATTCAAGCCGGCGGGAAATGACGTGCTTCCTCCGCTGGCTGTCACAATTCCGTATTCGACGAAAATCTCGGGCGAAAAAATTGTCGTCACGCCGGGAAAAGCCCAGGTCGAACCCCTCTCCAAGGGGGGGACGCGATTGCCGGATGTGGCCTTGAAGGTGATCTCAAACGCGATTGATACGAACTCGACCAGTTTCGCATTTGATCGGGCTCTTCCTGCCTCCTTCTGGCCCCTGCCTGGACCAGTTCCACGCGTCGTCGGGATTCATTCGCAGGACGGCTGGGGGGGCATTTCGATCGACTGATCTGGCGTAGCCGGCTGACAGGATGAACTCTGGGCTCCAGCGGAAACAGCCGGGGGCTGTGACCCGCGGAAGGGCGAATAATAGAAACGGCTCTGACGGAAAAAAACGAGTTCGAGCGACAGGTCGAACTCGTTCCACTTCAACATCAATGAAAGGCGGTCTTATCGGTCACCGACTCTTGTCGTTGGCTTTAGACAGCGATTTCCAGTTCGTGCAATTCCAACACATCATCGAGCTTGGTGATCTCGAGGACTTCCCGAATATCGGTGGAAGGATTGTAGAGATGGACTGCCACCCCCTGCTTGCGGATTGATGCCAGCAGTCCCAGGAGGCCGCTGGGGATCAGTCGGACGCGTGTGAGGTCGAAGGCCAGCACCTTGCAGTGGTGCGACCGAATCAGTTCGACAAGCTCGTCGCGGCATTCGGCGACATTCATATCATCGAGAACTTCACGTCCGCCAAAGCCGATGACCGTCAATTCACCAGCCTGGTAGACCTCCAGATTAGAAACATTCGGCATTGAACCAGTCCCCACTGACAAAAATCATGAATACCACAAAAACAAAAGAATACGAAAACACAACATCTACGAAGAAATGAAACAATCGCTGGCGAAAAGTTGAATGAAATCGGCCAGATCCCGTAAAAGTCTGAGGGACACGCACCATCGAGGCAATGTTCGTTCCAGAAATTCAAGGAGCGGACGGAAATCCTGTGAACAAGGGGGTTGACATACGGATTTTATGTGTCCCGAGACGCTCAGGACTTGGGAAGACCCGTTGAACTGTGGGGGAAATGGAGTGCAACGGGATTCGGCCAAAAGATTAATCGGCACAGAATGTCTGAAAGAACTGCTTGTTGCGGAGAACCGAAATGTGGCTTGTGGGTGCAGAATGTTGCTGCGAAAAAATGCAACAATTGCGACAATACAAAGCTCAGGGGCTCCCGACGGGTGTGATAGCCCTGTAACTTTGGGAATGAGCTTGCCTCGCACAATCGACACCTTATAATTTGCCGACGTTTGAATGCCCCAATATTTCCTGCAAGGACTGTGATAATGGCCGTGACATTGACCGAAAAAGCTGCCGCCGAAATCAAGCGGATCCGGGCCGAAAGCAAGATTCCCGAAGAGTACGTGCTGCGAGTGGGTGTCC
This sequence comes from Schlesneria sp., assembly GCF_036405755.1. Taxonomy (NCBI): domain Bacteria; kingdom Pseudomonadati; phylum Planctomycetota; class Planctomycetia; order Planctomycetales; family Planctomycetaceae; genus Schlesneria; species Schlesneria sp. The sequence continues at coordinate 497 of NZ_DASWWZ010000440.1, read as the reverse complement.
GGGCAGGCGGTTGCTCTGGCTGGGACTATTCCTTTAACTTCGACGACACTCAGGACACGACGAAAGATTTCGTCACCGAGCAGTTCGGCGTGAAACTGGCTGTCGACAAGCGATTCGACCTCCATCTGGATGGGACCGAGATCGATTTTATCGACGACCTGAATCGCCGTGGGTTCAAGTTCAACAACCCCAACGCTCAGAAGACCTGCGGTTGCGGCAGCAGCTTCGCGATGTAGAACCTAATCACCTGTTCGTTTCGATTCCCGATCCCCTCGCATGTGACTGTCGGATCGGAAGGGGCAGTTAAAAAGATGAGCGCTCAACGACCGTAGTGGACATTGGTCCGCTGCGGTCGTTTTTCTGTGCGCCTGGCATGTTGTGTTTCTCGGAGATGCAAGTTCTCTACGGGCCGTGATGACCGGAACCGTGAGCTGTAGGACAGGGTGCCCGCCGCGAGGCGGGATCTGAAGGGAGCCGAAAGCGAAACTTGGACTCGA
>NZ_DASWWZ010000439.1:0-3380 GCF_036405755.1 Schlesneria sp. | reverse complement strand
CGGTGTTGCCGTCGTATACTCCCCCCGTCCCCGACGGGGCACCTGCGATGCCAGCAGACAAGCCGATGACGAACTCTGAACTTCAAAAGAAGCTCTCAGCCACTGATGAGGCCGCCGAAATTATTCGCAAACACTGGGAAGCAGTGAAGGCAAAACAGAAAACCAAATAAGCTCGACTTGCCACCCGGCGCAAGTGAGGCGCCATAAAAAAGGGCAGGATCAGAGGCTCATATCGCCTTTGCCCTGCCCTTTCCTGTTAGATGGTCCAGGACGTCTTCTCATCTGGACGGATCAGATAATTTCCTTGATCGGTTCGACATGCTCCACACCAACGAGCTTCTGGTCGAGTCCGCCGAAGTAGTAGGACAGGCCGTTAGGATCGAGACCCATCTGATGCAGCACGGTGGCGTGAAGCCGCTTCACGTGCATCGGAGATTCCACCGCAGCCGAGCCAAGTTCATCGGTCGTGCCGACGCTGACTCCTCCTTTGACACCTCCCCCGGCCATCCACATCGTGAATCCATACGCGTTGTGGTCGCGCCCTGTTCCCATCGCGTATTCTGCTGTTGGTTGCCGACCGAACTCTCCACCCCAGATCACCAGGGTGTCCTTCAACATTCCACGCTGCTTCAGGTCTTTAAGCAGCGCTGCGATGGGCTGATCCGTATTGCCAGCGTGGAAATTGTGGTTCTTTTCCATATCGCTGTGCGCATCCCAGTTCGCGTCGTTATGGCTACCGCCGGAATACAACTGGATGAACCTGACACCCCGCTCTACCAGTCGACGAGCGAGCAGGCAACGTCGGCCGAAATCCTGCGTTCGCGGCTTGTCGATTCCATACATTCGCTGCGTTTCTTCTGTCTCCTGTGAGAAGTCGACTGCCTCCGGCGCGTGCTGTTGCATCTTAAAGGCCAACTCATAGCTGTTGATGCGCGCGGCCAATTCGGAATTGTCTGACCGCGTCGCCGCGTGTTCCGTGTTGAGATCTTTGAGCGCGTCCAGCAGTTCCCGCTGCATCGCCCGTGTTGTGCCGGCGGGGGTGTTGAGGTCGATGATGGGTGACCCTTTTGAGCGAAGAATTGTTCCCTGATAGGTCGCGGGCATATATCCGCTCGACCAGTTCTTTGCTCCGCTGATTGGACCCCCGGACGGATCGAGCATAACGACGAATCCCGGCAGGTTCTCATTGACGCTTCCCAGCCCGTAGTTGACCCAAGAGCCCAGGCACGGACTACCGGAGGTAATCTTTCCTGAGTTCATCATGAGCATGGCGGAACCGTGGATGGGCGAGTCCGCAGTCATGGAGTGCAGAAACGCGATGTCGTCGACGCAGGTGGCCAGATGAGGGAACAGATCACTGACCCATTTGCCGCACTGGCCGTACTGGTGGAAATCCCAGCGAGGTTCGACGATGCGGCCCTGGTTTTTGTGACCACCGCGTCCGAAAGTTTTCACTTCAATGGTCTGGTTGTCACGGCCCTTCATGGCCGGTTTGTAATCAAACGTGTCAATGTGGCTCGGACCACCATACATGAAAAGAAAGATCACATTCTTCGCTTTGGGGGCGAAGTGCGGATCCTTGGGCGCTAACGGATTCTGGTGCCCGGTGAGGCCAGCCGCATGCACCTGAGACAGTCCGAAGCGATCACGCTGAAGCATCCCAGCGAGGGCGGTTCCAGCGAAACCTGCACCGGACTGCCAGAGAAACTCGCGCCGCGTTCGTCCGCAGAAGTTAGAGTTGGACATCGTTTTCTTCCTGATCATCTAGAGCTGTATGCCGGTTTGAGGCGGACGAATCTGACTGAAGCTCATGAAGCCAGGTCAGCGACTCGCCAACATGGATTTCAACATCAGTCGAGGTAGATCGACTCGTTCAGATTCAGTGTCATCAGACAAAACTGTTCCAGTGCCTTGTCCGCAGACAATCCGTGTTTGGTCTTAAGGTCATGGATCAGTTGGATACCGCGGTCAACCATGACCGGGTCGGGCTCTCGATTGAGCGCGATGCGATAGGCCTGGATCACCTGTTGCTTCAGTTCGGTCCCTTTCTCATCCTTCAATCGTGCCGCAAACACGACCGCCTGTTGATTCAGGAATTCCCCATTAAGCATCCCGAGTGCCTGCGTCGGCTGGGTGGTGGTGAATCGCGCTGCGCAACTGTTGTCCGTATCGGCTACATCGAAGTCAGAGAGGATGGGGAGAATCAGTGAGCGTTTCACCTGAACGTAGACGCTTCTGCGGGATTGGTCTTCCTCAGATGACTCGTTCCACCCTGCTCCCGGGACGGACTGTCCCGCTTTGACTTCGTCGCTGATTTTGGGAAAAACTCCCGGTCCGTACATCTTGAGATTGAGTTTCCCGCTCACGGCGAGGATCGTATCGCGGATTTCTTCTGCACCCAGGCGCCGCATATCGTGCCGCCAGAAGAGATTGTTCAGTGGGTCGACCTCCAGCGGATTGGGGCCGTTGGTTGCACTCTCCTGAGACGACGTCTCTGCAGAGCGATGTGGTGCTCGTGACGACATGCGATAAGTGTTCGACATGACGATCAACTTCTGCAATCGCTTGATCGACCAGGGTGCGCCGGGAATCTTGCGAGTGGCCCCTGCTCCATCGGCATCGGCACCGCGCGTGAATTCGATCGCGAGCCAGTCGAGCAATTCGGGGTGAGTCGGGGGATCGCCGAGCAATCCAAAATTGTTCGGTGAGCGGACGATGCCGCGTCCGAACAGATGCTGCCAGATCCGATTGACCATCACGCGGGCTGCGAGACGGTTGTCCGGTGCAGTGATCCAGTTCGCCAGAGCGAGTCTTCGTCCGGAACTCGTCGCACCGGCAGGAGGCTCGGGGATCCGAGCATCGCCGCCACCAAGGGCGGAAAGATAGGCCGGAACCACTTTGTCCCCGGGAGACTGCGGGTTTCCTCGCTTCAGCAGCATCGTCTCAGGTGGCGTGGGACCGACTTCGGTCACACAAAGCGCCATGTCCACGTTGACCTTTTGATTCTTCTTCTGTTCCAACTGCTTCAAGAGTTCCGTGTATTCCAGGTAGCGTTTTTCACCCAGGAGGGTCGGTCCCTGACTCGTGATCAAGCTCTTGAAGTCTCGCTGCTTCGTCGGAGCCGATTCCCCGAGTGAAGCAACATTGCTGATCGCCGACAGGTAACGGTTTGTAAAACCAGGACCTGACCACTTTACAATCAGCTCTTTGGCGCCGGTCGGTCCCTGGAAATAGTCCAGGCGAACCGGAGTACGTCCTTTCTTGAGTTCGATCGTTCGCTTCTGGGGATTTCCTGTACCGTGGATCCCATCATGCAGCAGAACTTCCTGCCCCTGGATCGAAAGGCGTGAACCGTCGTCGGAATCCAGAGTAAAAGTATA